>JBBRXF010000015.1:0-30588 GCA_038248665.1 Campylobacterales bacterium
AGTAAAGGTGGAAGCATTGAAGAAGAGAGACGACTTTTTTATGTGGCAGTTACAAGGGCAAAGGATATTTTGTATTTATCATTTGCAAAATATGACAAAATAAAGAAGATGACTTTTGTTGCAAGTCCATTTTTAAAAGAAGCTGGAATGGTAATAAAAGATAGTGAAGAATCTTAGATTCAAGACAAATATAATAAAATATAGTAGATATGAATAGTAGTTATAGTTTAGGAGTAAAGTAAGTGGAAAAAATTCTTTTAATGATTTCTGTGTGTACAATTATTATGATGGCACCAATTGTTTCAAAGATTATAAAAACACCTGTTGTTGTAGTTGAGATAATTTTGGGATTGATTGCTGGTTATTTGGGTTTAATATATGCAGATGAAACCTTAAAACTTGTAGCTAAGTTTGGATTTGTTTATTTGATGTTTTTAGCAGGACTAGAGATAAATTTTAAACTTGTAAAGATTATAAAAGCAACTTTGGCTGTGAATGTAGTTTTATATTTTATTTTATTGTATTCAATATCTGGATTTGTTTGTTGGTTTTTCTCTTTAGGGCTTACTTATTTTGTAGCTTTACCTATTTTCTCTTTAGGTATGATTATGATGCTTATAAAAGAGTATGGAAAAGAAGAACCTTGGCTAAATCTAGCTTTATCAATAGGTGTTGTTGGAGAGATTATAAGTATTTTAGCATTAACTTTATTTAGTGGTTGGATTGAATATGGATTAAGTATTAGTTTTTTCATATCTATTTTAACTATTATTAGTGTTGTTGCTATTACTATCTTAGGTTTAAGAGTTTTTTATATTGCTTTTTGGTGGTTCCCTGAATTAAAGAAGTTTCTTATTCCAGATTCTCAGAATGATAGATACGACCAAGATATAAGATTTTCTATTTCTATTCTTTTGATTCTAGTTTCTATTATGTTGTTATTAAAAATAGATGTTGTTTTAGGAGCATTTACTGCTGGATTATTCTTTAAAATGTTTTTTAATCAAAAACGTGAACTTCTTGATAAAATTGAATCTTTTGGTTTTGGTTTTTTTGCACCAATATTTTTTATCTACACAGGTTCAACGGTTAAGCTTGATATAATAGATTTAGATATTATGAAACATGCTGGATTTATTATACTTTCTATTATCTCTATTAGATTAGTTAGTTCTTATTTAGTATTTTTTAAATATTTAAAATTTAAACAAACAGCACTTTTTGCATTTAGTGATTCTATGCCATTGACATTTATGGTTGCAATAGCAATGTTATCATATAATTATGGATTAATTAGTCAATCTGAGTACTTCTCTTTTATTATTGCAAGTATGATAGATGGTCTTTTCCTTATGATACTTATTAGAAAACTTTATAAATTCTTTAATTTAGAAAAAATAAACTCATAAACAATACTCACATAAAAATAATTCTTTTATGTGAGTAGAAAAAATTCAAATTAAAAATCAAAACAATTATATATTTATAAGCATTTATGAATGAATATTCATGAGTTATGTATTTTTATATATAGCGATATATACGCCATTAAAATGCTATTTTAATGCTATTCTATAAGCAAATATTTCAAATTTTACATAAGAAAAACTAATAAATTAAGTTTTAATTTAAGTTATAAAACTTATAATGGATTTGATGAAGTATATTTATAAATATAATTATTTAGTAAGTATTATCAAATTGTTTAGGAGGTAAAAGTTGAAAGAAAGCAAAGCTTTACAAAATGATGTTAAATCCAATTCTGTTGAAGTTACCAGCAGAAGAGATTTTTTCAGAAAAACAGCTATTTATTCAGCGGGTGCTTTAAGTGCAGCATCAATTTTATCGCCAGTATCTGTAAAAGCAGATGATGCGGCAATAATAAATGAAGTGCCTTGGGGTATAAAGTTGGGAGATCCAGTAGATAAAAACTTATATGGTATTCCATCACCATATGAGCACAATAATATAAGAAGAACACATGATTTATTCTCATCAGGAGATGCATATGCTTCTGTATCGATGAGCCCTATTCATGAATCTGAAGGTATTATTACAGCAAATGGACTATTTTTCACAAGAGATCACGGTGGAACGGCCCATGTTGATCCTAATGAGTGGAGATTAATGATTCATGGAAAAGTTAAAAAAGAGATTGTTTTAACTTTAGAAGATTTAAAAAGATATCCAAGCGAATCAAGAATTTATTTTATAGAGTGTCCTGCAAATGGAAGTCCTGAATGGAGAGGTCCTCAATTTAATAGTTTACAATTTATGAAAGGTCTTATGAGTGCAGCTCAATGGACTGGAGTTATGTTAAAAACTATTTTAGATGATATAGGTTTAGATAAAGATGCAGTTTGGATGTTAGCAGAAGGAAGTGATAATGCTTCTAATCCAAGAAGTATACCAGTTGAAAAAGCTTTAGATGACGTAATGGTTGTTTGGGGACAAAATGGTGAAGCATTAAGACCTGAACAAGGTTATCCTGTAAGACTTATTGTTCCAGGATGGGAAGGAAATCTTAATACTAAATGGTTAAGAAGATTAGAATTCTCAGATAAACCTTGGCACTCTAAAGAAGAAACTTCTAAATATACAATGTTACAAAAATCTGGAAAAGCTATTAGATATTTCTGGGTTAATGAAGTTAACTCAGTAATTACAAGTCCTTGTCCTGAAAAACCATGGACTCATTTGAAAAAAGGTGATATGGTAGAAATTGAAGGACTCGCTTGGTCTGGACATGGAACAATCAAAGGTGTTGATATATCTTTTGATGGTGGAGATAATTGGATTGAAGCTAAACTAAAAGGTTTAGTATTACCAAAATCTTGGACAAGATTCTCTTATGTTTACAGATGGGATGGAAAACCTCTATTATTATCAAGTAGATCATATGATGATTTCGGAAATATTCAACCTACAATTGATCAAGAAACATCTGCAATTGGTGTTGAATCGGTTTACCATAGAAATGCAATTGTGACATGGGAAATTACAAGTAAAGGAGAGTGCAATAATGTTCAAATTAGAAAACACAAAAAAGCTTAAATTTACTCTTCTTAGCATTGGTTTATCAACACTATTAGTAAGTTCTGCGATGGCAACTTCGAAAGAGACATCAGTTGATGGTGCGGTTAAATATCCAGTTAAAGATGGTAAATATAACTCTTATTATGTAAATACTCAAGAGGTTAAGGATTCAAATATTGGAAGAGCTGTTACAAAAAATGAGATAACAGCTTGGAATGTTGATGTAAGACCTGATGGAACTGGTTTAGCAGAATTTGATATGAAAAATGGTGAAGTTGTACTTGGAGATGATGGAAAACCTAAAAAAGCTGAGGGTTCAGTTGAATCTGGTGCTGAATTATATGATGCACAATGTGTTATGTGTCATGGTGATTTTGGTGCAGGAGGAAAAGGTTATCCAAGACTTGCTGGTGGAACAAAAGAGTCATTGAAAATTCAAAGACTAAACCCAGCTGATGAAAATCCAAATCCAGATACTCCAATTAGAACAATTGGTTCATATTGGCCATATGCTAGTACATTATATTGGTATATTCAAGACTCTATGCCTTTCCCTCATCCAAAAAGTTTAACTAATAGTGAAACTTATGCTTTAACTGCATATTTATTATCTGTAAATGGTATTCAATATGAAGGTGAAGATTTAGAAGATGAGTTTGTATTAGATAAAGAAAAAATGAAAAAAATTGTGATGCCAAATCATGATGGATTCTATCCTGAAGTTGATACACCAGATCCTAGACAAGGTGTAAAAAATATGACTGCATTACTTTCTAATCCTAAAATTTATGGAACAGGGACAAAATGTATGAAAGATTGTATAAAAGAGGATGTAAACACACTTCTTTTAAAAATCGAAAATGATTTAACTGCAAATGCAAATCAAAAGATATCAACTGTGAGAGATTTGCCAAAAACTGAAGATAAGGGTACTATATCTTTTGCACAAAAAACATATGAAGAGACATGTGTAACTTGTCATGGGAATCCAGCTCTTGGAGCTCCAGTTTTAGGTGATAAAAATGCTTGGGCAAAGGTTGTTGAGAAGGGAATTGATAAAGTTTATCATAATGGAATAAATGGTATAAATTCTATGCCCCCTAAAGGTGGTGTTGATTTAACAGATGAGAAAATGAAAGAAGTAATCGATTATATGATTAATTCTAGTAAATAACAAAGGAGAGCTTATGAATGTAATTAAAAAGTTATTAGCTGCATCTGCAATTAGTGGATTAATAGCAGTTAGTGGTTTTGCATCAGATGATGAGTTAGTTAAAAAAGGTGAAAAAATTTTTAATACTAACACTCAGGGAAATTGTGTAGCTTGTCATGCGATTAATGGTAAAACATTAGATGGACCAGGAAGTATGGGACCTGTTTTACAAGCTTTATCAGCTTGGCCAGAAGAAGCTTTATATGAAAAAATTTATGACCCAAATACAACAAATCCAATTTCAACAATGCCAGCATTTGGTAAAAATGGTTGGTTAAGTGATAGTGAAATTAAAGCTGTAATTGCTTATTTAAAAACAATTAATTAATACAAAGGATAACACATGATGAATAGAAGAAGTTTTTTAAGTTTAGGATTAGGTGCAGTTGCAATCGCAGCAATTCCTGGAAAATTAAGTGCTGTTGATTTTAGAGAAACTCTACCAAAAGCATGGACTGCAACAAAAGTAGATGAAGCAATAAAAGAGCTTTTTGGATCATCTAAATTAACTGAAGGAAGTATTAATTTAAGTGCTCCTGATATTGCTGAAAATGGTGCAGTAATTCCAGTTTCTTTTGATACTCAATTAAAAGCTACAAGAATTGCAGTATTCCAAGATGCAAATCCTGAAAGTGCAGTTGCTGTATTTAGTTTAAATGAAAATTCTGTTGCTGATTATGCAATTAGAATTAAACTAGCAAAAACAGGTACAGTTACAGTTGTTGCAGAAGCAGATGGAAAATTATATTCAGCATCTAAATTAGTAAAAGTAACTATTGGTGGATGTGGAGGTTGATTTTTTCAACTTGTTCATAAAAAATTATAAATAACATAAAAAATAGATAGAAAAAAGGAAAAAAAATGTCAGATACTACAAAAATCAAAGCAAAATTAAAAGACGGAATCGTTGAAGTAAAAGCATTAGCTACACATCCAATGTTAAGTTACCAAGAAGCTGAAAGAGCAAAAAAAGAGGCTAATTTTATTACTTATGTAGTTGCTAAAGTTGGAGATAAAGTTGTGTACGAAGCATCAACAAGTCAATTTTTATCAAAAGATCCTTACCTAAAGTTTTCATTTAAAGGTGCTGCTGTTGGTGATACAGTTGAACTTACTTGGAAAGATTTAAAAGGTAATACAGATATAAGTAGTGAGAAAATAAAATAGTTATAAACTTTAGCAATTAAAATAAAAGGAGATACGATGTTATCAAAATTTGTAAAGTCTACAGCAATAATAGCACTTACAGTTTGCTCTTTATATGCAGCTGATTTCAATGCTCAAGCAGAAAAAGATAGGGTTGCCGCAATAAAATATTTTGAAGCAAAGTTTGCTGATCCAGAAAAAAATAAAAATACTTTTTTCCCGTATTCAACAGATGAAGAGTTGAAAAATGACTATGCAAAAAATTTAAAACATAATGATTTTGCAATAGGAGCTTATTCATTCTCTAAAGATGCTAAATCTCAATATGAGGCAATTAAAGAGATGCCACCTTATGATTCAGGTATTGAAAAAGGTGAGACATTGTATAACAAAAAATTTGCTAATGGAAACTCATTGGCAACTTGTTTCCCTGATACAAAAGTAACGGGGAATTACCCATATTTTGATGAAAAGAAAAAACAGTTAGTATCAATAACATCTGCTGTTAATGATTGTTTAAGAGCTAATGGTGAAGCTGAGTGGAATACGCAAAAAGGTGATATGGCAAATTTCCAAGCATACTTAGCTAGTACAACAACTGAAGCTGGTAAAAAAGTGGATATTAAAATATTAAGTGCTGATGCTAAAAAAGCTTATGAAAATGGAAAAGAGTATTATTACAGTCAAAAAGGTTATTTAAAACTTTCTTGTGCTGAGTGTCATGTTCAAGGTGCTGGAGTTAGAGTTAGAAATGAAAAACTTTCTCCATTAACTGGACAAATGACACATTTCCCTGTATATAGATTAAAATGGGATGAATTAGGTACGATTGAGCGAAGAATATCAGGTTGTATTGTAGATCAAGGTCAAGTTTCACCAAAAGATGAAAGTACACAAATGAAAGAGTTATTATATTTCCTTGCGTATATGTCAAATGGTATGGCTGTTGACGGTCCAGATGTAAGAAAATAATAAGGTGGATATTATGAAAAAAACAATTTTAAAATTCGTAACAGCAACGGCATTATTAACTTCTGGATTAGTTGTAAGTGTTAGTGCTTCTGAAATATCTAAATTAGATGTAAAAAAAGAGTGTAATGTTGAAGCAAATGGAATTGAAAAAGTATTAGCAACAGCAACAAAATATAATGAAATAGCAGTAAAACACAATGTTGAATTTATGAGATTGGGAATGAAAGCTAGTCAATATATTGAAGCTGTTGATGCTGCTGTGAAATCAGGTGCTAAAACTATAGATATAGTTGATGATAAAAAGAAAAAAACTGGAGATGTAGCTGTTGAATACGGTGCATGGAGAGCTTGTTCTTTTGCAATTAGTGCTTTAACTCAAGAAGAAGAGGCTAAAAAAACTTGGAAATTGGCAAGTCCAAGTGATGGGTATAAATATTAATAAAATATTTTATTAATAGGTTTAAAAAAGTCAAGATTTATTACTCTTGACTTTTTTTATTCCCATAAATTTAAAAATACAATAAAAAGTTAGTATTTTAAACTAATAAAAGGTATAAAAATGAGTAAATTAAGTAGAAGAGAGTTTGTTTATATGGTGGCAATGCTTGGAGCTGCACCTGTATTTGCAAATTCTCACACAAGAATGACAGATACAAAAAAATTAGAAGATTATTATAAATTAAAGCCATTTGGAAATGCTAGATTTTTACATATGACAGATTCTCATGCACAATTACTTCCTGTGTATTTTAGAGAACCAAGTGTTAATCTTGGATTTTTTAGTAATTTTGGTAAACCACCACACATTGTAGGTGAAAAATTACTTGATTATTATGGAATTAAAGGTAATAAAAGACTTGAATATGCATACTCTTGTGTAGATTTTGAAAAACATGCAAAAGTTATGGGAAAAGTTGGTGGTTTTTCTCAAATTAAAACAGTAGTTGATTATTTAAAAGAGAGTTTTGGTGCTGATAAAACATTACTTTTAGATGGTGGAGATACTTGGCAAGGAAGTGCAACTGCTCTTTATACAAGAGGTAGAGATATGGTTGGTGCTATGAATCTACTTGGTGTTGATGTGGCTGTTGGACATTGGGAATTTACATATAAAGCTGAAGAAGTTCTTGCAAATGTAAAAGAACTTAAAGCAGAATTTTTAGCACAAAATATTTTTGTAAAAGAAGATTCAATGATGAACGGTGTTGAAGCTTTTGATGAAGATACAGGTCATGCTTTTAAACCATACACAATCAAAACTATGGGAAAAGCAAGAGTTGCAATTATCGGACAAGCATTCCCATATACAACTATTGCAAATCCTCAAAGATTTATTCCTGATTGGACTTTTGGAATAAAAGAAGACAATATGCAAGAGATTGTAGATAAGATAAAAGCAGAAGAAAAACCAGATGCTATCATTGTTCTTTCTCACAATGGTTTTGATACAGATAAAAAAATGGCAGAAGTTTGTACTGGAATTGACTTTATTATGGGTGGACACACTCACGATGGTGTTCCTGAAGCTGTTCCTGTTAAAAATGCAAATGGTACAACTTATGTTTGTAATGCTGGAAGTAATGGTAAATTTTTAAATGTTTTAGATTTAGATATTCAAAAAGGAAAAATCAAAGACTTTAAATTTACACTTCTTCCAATTTTCTCTGATTTAATTCCTGAAAATAAAGAGATGAAAAAATATATTGAAGATGTAAGACTTCCTTTCTTAAAAGAACTAACACGTCCAATAGCAACAACTGAACAAACACTGTTTAGAAGAGGAAATTTCAATGGTTCTTGGGATCAAATTATTTGTGATGCACTTTTAGAAGTAAAAGAAGCACAAATTTCATTATCTCCTGGATTTAGATGGGGAACATCTGTAATGCCTGGTCAAACAATCACTTTTGATGATTTAATGACTCAAACAGCGATGACATATCCTGAAACTTATGCAAGAGATATTAAAGGTGTTGATATTAAAGCTATTTTAGAAGATGTTGCAGATAATTTATTTAATGAAGATCCATTCTACCAACAAGGTGGAGATATGGTAAGAACTGGTGGAATTTCATATAGAATAAATCCAACAGCTAAAATGGGTGAAAGAATCACTGATATTGTTTTAACAAAAACTGGTGAAAAACTAGATGCTAGTAAATCTTACAAAGTAGCTGGTTGGTCAACTGTTGGAGCTCAAAGTGAGGGTGAACCTGTATGGGAAACAGTTGAAACATATCTAAAAAATGTAAAACATATTACTAATATAAAAGTTGATACTCCTGATATTATTGGTATCAAAGGTAATCCTGGAATTATCTAATTTTAGGACAAAAGGTATAAAGATTTTTCTTTATGCCTTTTTCGATTTAGTAAATTTTTTATAGTAAATATTTATTAAGTTGAAAAAAGGATTTTATTTTGATAAAAGTTTTACTATTTTGTCTATTTTTACTTGTTAATTTAAATGCAGATTTTAAAGATGGTGAAGCTATTTTTAAAAATAAATGTTCCTCTTGTCATGGAAAAGCTATAGATATAAATATTTTAAAAGAGAATTTTTTTGAGAAAGAAAATAAGCTTTTAAATCTAAAAGCCCCAACAGTAAATATGTTAGCTTATGAAATAATGGATAGTTCAAAAAAAATTGGTGATGAAACTGACCCTGAAATGCAACAACTAGAAATTGAAGGTTTCTTAAAATCATATTTAGAAAATCCTGATAGATTTAATTCAATTTGTGATGAACATATTTTGAAATATTATGATGTTAAAAAACCTATTTTAGGATTGAGTAGTGAAGAGTATTCAAATCTTGCAATATTTTTTATGAATTATAAAAAATACAAAACTCAAACAATAAAAACAAAAGAGTTAGCTTTAAATGATGAAACAGTAATTTTACAAAAAGCTCAAAAAGAGAATAAAAAAATCATTGTTTATGCAACTTCAAAATCATGTTTTTTCTGTAAAAAGATGGATAAAGAGGTTCTTAGTTTAGCTGAGGTTAAAAAGAAAATAGATGAAAATTATGTTTATATGAAAGTTGATGTTGATGAAACTAAACTTCCTTTTTCTTTACAAGAAGTTTATAAACAAATAACTCCAACATTTTTTATAGTTTCAAAAGAGGGAACTTATATAAAACAGTATCCTGGCAGTTGGACAAAATCTGATTTTTTAGAAATTTTGAAAGAGAATATAAAATAATATGGGAAAAAGCATAAAAATCATAGGACAAGTTTTAAAAACTTTTAGTGCAACAAAAGAGTCAAGTGGACTTCCCCGACCACAAGTAGAAAATCTAAATCTAATAAAAGATTACGGTATTGAAAATGATAAATTTGCAGGGAAAAAACTAGAACAAACTGTTATGATTGTAGGATTAAAATCCTATGAAATTGCATTGCAAAATGGTATAAATTTAGAGTTTGGATGTTTGGGTGAAAATATTTTGTTAGACTTTGACCCACATAGTTTAGAAATAGGAACAAATCTAATAATTGGTGATTCAATTATTGAAATAACTCAGATTTGTACTGTTTGTAATCATTTGGCTGTTTTTGATGAAAATTTACCAATTTTATTAAAAGGTCATAGGGGAGTTTATTGTAAAATTATAAAAAATGGTAATATATCAAAAGATATGATAGTAAAAATAGAAGGATAAAAGATGATAAAAAAAATTATATTAGTTGTATTTATGGCAGTTTTTTCTTATGCTCAAGCAAAGTTTAGTGAACCACAACCAAGTTTTGATAATCCAAGAAAAGTGGTTTATTCTTTATATGTTGGCGATTTAGAAACAGTTGAACACACAATTGGTTCTATGTACAATATTTTAAAAGAGTATCCAGCTGAAAGTCTAAAAATAGTTGTTGTTGCTTATGGAAAAGGAATGAGAGTTTTAAAAAAAGATTATGATAAAAAAACTCTTGATAGAATTAAATCTTTAATGGAATACGATGTTGAGTTTATTGGTTGTAAAAACACAATGGAAACTATGAAATGGAAAGAGTCTGATTTTATAGATGGAATTAGTTTTACTCAAGCTGGAATCGTAGAAGTTATTGAAAAACAACAAGATGGATATATCGGAATTACTGCGTATTAATCCAAAAACAGGAGAATGAAATGTTGAAAAAGAGTTTATTATTATCAAGTTTGGTTTTATCTTCAAGTTTATATTTAAATGCCACAACAATCTCAAATGATGAGTGTACAAAAAAAGGCGATAATTTTATATTTGCAGGGGATGAGTGTATTGAATATAAAAAATTTAAAGGTGAAGATGAAAAATCTTTAAATATTATAGTTCATGGAACATGGAAAGATGGAACAGATACACTTGCGCGATATGCTCCTTTTGCTGAAGATATAGCAATGAGAACTGATGTAACAACAATAGCTGTTGCTCTTCCTGGATATTCTGGAAGTTCTACAAATAATTTTACCTCTTTATCTCACGATGGAGTTGAAAGTTTAGGTGCAAAAAGAGAGTATGTGGAGTTTTTAGGGGAATTAGTAAAAGCTCTAAAAAAGAAATATGAAGCTAGTAAAATCACATATATTGGACATAGTGCTGGTTGTATGATGGGTGCTACATTAACTGGATTAAAACCAGCATTAATTGATAATCTTGTTTGTGCAGGTGGAGTTTATGATATTAAAAAAGAGAAACCACAATTAAAAGATGCTATTTCAATAGTTGATGTTTTAAATAAGGTTGATAAACACACTAAATTTGTTCTTATTTATGGAACAGCTGATGATATTTCAAAACCACAAACTACAATAGATTTTTATAATCTTGCTAAATCTAAAGGTTTTGATGTAAAACTTGTGGAAGCAAAAGATGCACCACATATCGATTTAGATATGACAAGTGAGTCGATTGAAGCTATAACTGAGCTTGTTGAAGAATAAATATAATTAAGAGACTATATTTTTATAGTCTCTTAAAAAATTGTATTTAAAAACTATTTTAATAACTCATTAAATTTAGCTAACCATTCAGGATGAGCAGGCCAAGCAGCAGCTGTTACTAAATTCCCATCAACTATTGCACTTTCAAAGCCAATATCTGCCCATGTCCCACCACTTAAGCCAACATCAGGAGCACAAGCTGGATAACAAGAACATGTTTTGTTTTTTATAATTCCAGCAGCTGCAAGAACTAAAATACCATGACAAACAGAAGCAATTGGTTTATTTGCTTTATTGAAGTTTTGAACAATCTCAATAACTCTTGCATTTAATCTAATATACTCAGGAGCTCGTCCTCCTGGAATAACTAAGGCATCATAAGTTGATTCATTTACATCATCAAATGAAGCATTTAAAGTGAATTTGTGACCGGGTTTTTCTGTATAAGTTTGGTCACCTTCAAAATCATGAATAGCAGTTTTTATCTGTTCACCTGCTTTTTTATCTGGACAAACAACATCAACAACATAACCTAACATTTTTAGACATTGAAAAGGAACCATAAGTTCATAATCTTCTACAAAATCACCAGCTAATATTAAAATTCTTTTTGACATAAGTTCTCCTTAATTTTATTAATTAAATAGATAATATAGCAAAGCAATTTAAAAGAAGATTTATTTTCAATTTAATTTTTTTTACTTTTACATAGTGAAACTACAATAAAAAAAGAGCTATTTAATTTCCTTCGTAAAATTCCAATTCTCTAAAGGCATCAAATACATTTTTACTATTTAACTCTTGATACATAGCTTTATTTTTAAATTCATCCATTGTTACAACTTTTGTAATTTCACTTCCATTTGTCTCATTTTCAATAGCTTCTAAAACCCTTTGTTTTAGTAAAGTAAAATACTCAACAGCATCATTGATTGCAGTTTTTGAAGTATCTAATCCATGACCAGCAACCAAATAGTTCCAATCTTTTTCTTTTATCATATCAAGAGCTTTAATTGAGCCAATAACTGAGCCATCTCTATTTGAGGTAACTCTTCCATTCATTACTAAATCACCTGAAAAAAGAACTTTTTCATTTGGCATAAAAATAAACAAATCTTCTGAAGTATGAGCTTTTGTTCCAACAGGAATAATAGTAATTTCTTTATCTGCTATTTTTATATTTTTAACTTCATTTACAATCTCATCAATTTTTATAATTTTTGTTCCCTTTATTTCATTAGGTTCTAAAACTTCAAACATTCTTGTTTTTGAATCAGCTGAATATTGAGTGTTAATAAGTGATGGTCCTAAAATCTTTGCGTTAAATGTCTCTTTGTAAAAATTGTTTCCAAGCCAGTGATCATCATGACTATGGGTATTTATTACTAATTTAACTGGCAGTTTTTCTATTTTTGACATGGCTTCATAGGCTTGTTTTGCAAATTGAAAATTTGCTCCCGTATCAATTAAAATGTAACTTTTATCTGCTTTTATATAACAACTATTTGACATAAATCCACCATTGTTTTTTGATGGAACTTCAAGTTTTCCTAAAAAACACCAAACATCTTTTGTAACATTTACTGGTTTTAAATTGTAATCAAATGCAAAAACATAAATCGATGAAAATATTAATGAAAACAGAACTTTTTTTAGCATAGTTATCCTTTTTAATTTATAATTAAAAATTATATTGTAATATCACTTTTATATAAGTAATAGTTTTAATTTGACAAATAGGATTTAAAAAATGGATAAGAAAAAACAGATGCCTTTTAATCTAAATAATTTTTTATTAGCAACAAGTTTAGCCTTTGATTTTAGAAAAAAAGATTTAGAAAACACAACTTTAGGACACTATAAAAGAGTTGCTTTTATTGCTTTGCATTTAGGAATAAAACACAATCTTGAACCAAAACAACTAGCTGATTTATGCTCTTATTCTTTATGTTATGATTTTAAAAAAGAGGATTTGGAACAACTACCTTTTTTAGAAAAAGATGAAACTTTTAATAATCCTTTGTTTCTAGAAATTATCTCATTTGCTAGTTTTTTAGATAAAAAGTTCTCTTTAGGAATTGATAATATTGAAAATAGAATAAAAGCAAAAGAGTATATAAAAGAGAACAAAAGTGAACTTCTTGATATCTCTTCACAAGTTGGTTTTTTCTTAGATTTATTAAATGAAAATGATATTTTGATGTTTATTTATGCCTCTTTGCATGATTTTACAACTATTTTAGATTTTGAAGAGATTTTAAAAATAACAACTGTTTTTCACAAAATTGTAAATCCAAATTCAAATCTTTTGCTTTTATGTGAAAAAATCACAAAAGAGTATGATTTTGAACACAAAGATAAACAAACTTTTTTAATTGCAAACTCTTTGCAAAATATTGGGAAATTAACAATTCCCTCAAAAATTCTAAATAAAAAAGAGCCACTAATTTCAAATGAATATGAAATCATAAAAGCTTATCCTTACTATTCAAAAAAGATTTTAAACAATATTATGGGATTTAATGACATTTCAGTTTGGGCTTCAAAAGTTCAAGAAAGAGTTGATGGAAACGGTTATCCTTTGGGTTTAAGTGCAAAAGAATTAAGTCTAAAAGATAGATTGATGAACACTTTAAATGTTTATCATGCTTTAAAAGAACCTAAAGTTTACAGAGTTTCTTTTAGCCATGATATAGCTATTGAAATTATGAAAAACGAAGCAAAAGAGGGAAAACTTGATATGTCACTTGTGGAAGATTTTGATAGATTTTTTAAAGACTAAAAAAGTAAATTTAAAAAAAAGAGAGTTCTAAAACTCTCTTTATTTATGGTTTAACAGTTGTAAGTCCTAAACTTAACCAAGACTGTATTCCACCTCTATACCATTTTAATTTCTCTTCTGGATAACCAATTGCAATTAATGCTTTCATAGATTCAGGAGATTGTCCACACCATGCACCATTACAAAATAATAATATCTCTTTTACATTTTTAAAATCATATTTATCTCCAGTGATTTTTACACCTAAGATTTCTAAATACTCTTTAAATTCATCAGGATATTGAGATTGTTTCATGGAAAAACCAGTTTTCAGTTCTTGAATCTACTAACATCATATTTTTATCTGTTTTTGCTTTTTCTATAAACTCTAAAACTTCAACTTCTCCGTATGTTTCAACTTTTGGTGAAAATTTCATTGGAGCAATTTTTCCCATGTAAGTTACAAAGGCTCTTTTACAGTTTGCATCAACTGAATCAGCAGCTTGACCATTTCCACCATAAACAGTTTTTGGGTCGAAATTTACGCTTTTACACTCATCTTTTTTTTCTCTTTTTATAACAATATTTTTTACTTCATCTTTTGAATTTTTGTAATTTACTTCAACACCATCTGTTTGTAAATCAACTGCAAAAAGTGAAGCACTTAATACAAAACTTCCTATAATTATTTTTAACATTTTTCTCTCCTTAATATTAAAACTTAGTACAAAAAATTATAGCACATCTATTAAAAAAATTAATAATACTTTTTAAATATAGAGTTATATTGTAATATTAGTAAAATAACATCATAAGAAAAACTTGGATATAATCGCGTATATTATAGAAAAAGATAGGATTTTTAATGAGCGAAAAATACGAACCGTCACAAGTAGAAGATAGTTTTTATAAGATTTGGGAAGATAGAGGTTACTTTGAAATAGATGGAAATAAATCTATTCAAGAACATGATGCTAATGGAAAACAAAAAACATTTTCAATCATGATGCCACCACCAAATGTAACAGGAAGTTTACATATTGGTCATGCCTTAACATTTACATTACAAGATATTATTACAAGATATAAAAGAATGGATGGGTTTAAAACTCTTTGGCAACCAGGAACTGACCACGCAGGAATTGCAACACAAAATGTTGTTGAAAAACAATTATTAGCTGAGGGTACAACAAAAGAAGAGATAGGAAGAGAAAAATTCCTTGAACGTGCTTGGCTTCAAAAAGAGACATCTGGTGGAAATATTGTTCATCAAATGAGAAAATTAGGTGTTACTCCTGCTTGGAAAAGAGAAAGATTTACGATGGATGAGGGATTAAAAGAGGCAGTTAAAGAAGCTTTTATCTCTTTATACAACGAAGGTCATATCACTCAAAACAACTACATGGTAAACTGGTGTACACACGATGGAGCTTTATCAGACATCGAAGTTGAACACGAAGAAGTAAATGGTAAGTTTTACCACATGATTTACAAATTTGCAGATGGAAGTGGTGAACTTCAAGTTGCAACTACAAGACCTGAAACATATTTTGGGGATACTGCAATCATGGTTCATCCTGACGATGAAAGATATAAATCAATCGTTGGAAAAGAAGTATTATTACCTTTAACGACGCGAAAAATCAAAGTAATTACAGATTCTCATGTTGATATGGAATTTGGAACAGGTGTTGTAAAAGTTACTCCTGCACACGACCAAAATGACTACGAAGTAGGAAAAAGACACGATTTAGAATTCATCAAAGTATTTGATGAAAAAGGTATTTTAAATGAATACTGTGGAGAGTTTGCTGGACTTGAAAGACTTGAAGCAAGACCTGTTATCGTAAAAGCTTTAGAAAATGCTGGATATATTGTAAAAATTGAAGAGCATATTCACCAAGTAGGGCATTGTTATAGATGTAAAAATATTGTTGAACCATTTATTTCTCAACAATGGTTTTTAAGTTCTGAAATGGCTCAAGAATCAATTAGAAAAACAAAAGAGACTACAAAAGAGAGAGCTCAAACTGGTGAACATAATGGAACACTTTTCCACCCTGCACATTGGATAAACTCATATACAGCTTGGATGGATGAATTAAGACCTTGGTGTATTTCAAGACAACTTTGGTGGGGACATAGAATTCCTGTATTTACTTGTGAGACTTGCGACCATCAATGGGCTGATAAAGCAGATGAGCCAGAGAAATGTCCAAAATGTGGAGGGAAACATTATACTCAAGACCCAGATGTACTTGATACTTGGTTCTCATCTGCTTTATGGGCAATGTCACCATTAGGTTGGGGGAATAATGGAAAATTAGAAGAGTTATATAACTCAACAGATGAAGCTGATTTTTATCCAAATTCACTGTTAATCACTGGTTTTGATATTATGTTTTTCTGGGTAGCTAGAATGATGATGATGGGTGAACACTTCAAAAAACAACTACCATTTGAAGATATTTATATGCACGCATTAGTAAGAGATGAACATGGTGCTAAAATGTCAAAATCAAAAGGAAATGTAATTGACCCACTTGATATGGTAAATGAGCATAGTGCAGATATTATTAGATTTACACTAGCTTATTTATGTGTTCAAGGAAGAGATATTAAACTAGGTGCAAAAAACCTAGAGCAATTTAGAAACTTTACAAATAAACTTTATAATGCAAGTAATTTCTTACAGTTAAATGTAGAAACTTTCCCTGATTTAAAAGATATTACTATCAAAACACCACTTGGTCTTTATATGCAAAGTAAATTAAGTGATGCAGTTGATGAGTTAAGAAATGCCCTTGAAACTTATAAATTCAACGAATCAGCATCTATTTTATATAAATTTGTATGGAATGAATTCTGCGACTGGGGAATTGAATATGCAAAAGCTAGCAAAGACTCTGTTGTAGAACTTGGAGCAATTTTCAAAGAAACTCTAAAAATGGTATCTCCATTTATGCCATTTATTTCTGATTATTTATATCACAAATTAAGTGGTACAACACTTGAAGATGGTGATTCATTAATGATTATGAATTTCCCAAAAGAAATAGCAAAAAATCAAGAAATCGAAGATATGTTTGCAATCATCGAAGAAGCAATTACAGCAATCAGAAGAGCAAAAGTTATCATAGATATGGGTAACTCAAAAATCGCAAAAGCATATATAAAAATCAATAAAAATATTGATAATGAAATGGCAAAACCATTTATCGAAAAACTTGCAAAAGTGGAAAACTTAGAGTTCGTAACTGCAAAAGTAGAGAACTCAATCACAGATGTAAGTGATAATTTAGAAGTTTATATTCCAAGAGGTGAGATAGATATGGCACCAATTATTTCTAAACTTACTAAACAACAAGAAAAATTAGAAAAAGAGATAGCAAAACTTGCAGGAATGCTAAATAACGAAAGATTCGTAGCAAATGCACCAGCAAATGTTTTAGAAGAAAATAGAGCAGGGTTGGCATCGGCTGAAGATAAATTAGCTAAGGTTGTGGCTGAACTTAAATCTTTGAGTTAAAAATATAAAAGGAATATAATATGAATCATCAAAAGATAAAATCGTTAAGTGTTAATGAATTAGAAAAATTATTTTCAGATATGATTAATGAAAAACTGGGAGTAAAATATTCAGTTAATATTTCCAGTATTAGTTATACAGATAATAATTCGACTATTGATGAACGAAAAGAAGAAATTACAAATCTTACTTTAAATATTGTCAATAAAGTATCATTAAACCGTGAATATACTGATGACGATTCAGATTTTTAATTTTATTATTCCCATCGTCCTCGATGGGAATGCATACTAAAACTATTTTCTTATAAAAAATATAAAGCTCATTACTTCTTCTTACTTTGTATGGACAAAGTAAGCAAAACCACCAACGGCTTCGAAGCCCTTTGGGTTCCTTCACTTATTGTTTTATCTTTTCTGTCTTGCAAAACTCATAAATAAATATGCTCCCAGCATATTTATTTACTCAAACAGTTGCAAGCCTTTTCGAAAAGAGAAAACAAACGTTCAGCTTCTGTAGATGTTGGAATATTGGGATAAGGACATTTGCATTTTTGATTTTTTGACTAACAACTTTTCTTTACTCAATTTAAAAAAGATAGTTTGAACTATAGGGATTTCTTCCTGCCTTTGATGAAGCTAAGATTTTAGGCTTTTTTTTCGGTGAAAAGTGAGGACTGTTTGAGGAGAGAAAAGTGCTAAATGCACTTTTTCGACGAGTTCCGCAACGCAGAAAAAAAAGACTAAAATCTTAGGAAGCTTTGCCTTCATCAACACGGCAGTCTTTTTTGCTTACTTTTTTGAGACCAAAAAGTAAGAGAAAGCGGAAACTTTTAAGTTTTCAAGAGAAAGATAGTAATTCAGATATTTTGTATACATTAGATTATTAAAAATTAACAAATAAAATAATACACTCTAGAAAATTATTAATTTGGAGTTGACAAAATGGAAGAGATGAGTACATTAATTGGAAAAAAACTACAATCCTTTAGAATTGTACATTTGATGATGGTTTTAGGAGATATTATATATGGAATAGTTATGCTTTATATATATAAATACGCTCCACTCCAACCTATTTTAAAGGATGTTGAAACTATTTCTCTACTTGAATATTCTTCATTTCTTGTGGCTGTTACCGTAATTGCAATTGTGATTATTATTCGTAAAAGTATGCTTGCTTCAGATTCAATGTTTAAAATAAAAGAGACAAATAAATCAATTGATGAGCCAGTATTTTTTGCTAATTATCTTTCAATGCTTTTTACTATTTGGGCAATAATTCAAATAATTGCAGTTATTGGAGTTGTTCTTTTTTTAATGAGTGGAAAAATAATTGTTCCATTGGTTTTAATATTTATTGCAGCATCTTTCAAACTTTTTAATGGTAGTCGTTTTGAAGAACTTAATCAACTTGCAGTAAAACAAGAATCAATTTTAGTACAAAAATAAAGAAGAGATAAACTCTTCTTTATTTCGAATTTTTTTTAGCGTTTTTATCAGCTTTTTTTTCTTTCATTGATTTTGCAGGTTCTTTTTTTACTGCTTTTTTAACGTCTTTACCTTTTGCCATTTTATCTCCTTTATCAAGTTATATGCTTCCATTATATCTTAAAAAAACTATCTTTACATTTGAGTACAATTAATTCTGACTATTTTAAATAGACTGATAGTTTATTTTAATTGAAGTATTGATATGTATAATTAGACCATCAGTTTATAAAAGGATAAATATGCCAAAAATTGTGAATAAAGAAGAAAAAATTGACTATATTTGCGATGAAGCTTACAAAGTGTTTGTTGAAATTGGAATAGATGATTTTTCTTTAAATAAATTTATTACAGACATTAATATGTCAAAAGGGCAGTTTTATCACTATTTCTCAACAAAAGAGCAATTAATCTATAAAGTTATGTCAAAGAAAGCATTTGAGCTAATGAATAACATAAATGAAAAATATAAATATGAAGAAAGTTATATAAATAAAATAAATTTAATTTTTGAGATATATTTAAATGAAGAACAAGTTTACAAGGATTTAAGAAAATTATATATTAATACTTTACATATGTATATTACTTCAAATGATGATGAAATAAAAAAGTTTAATAATGATTTATACAAAAATATATTTGATAGTTTAGAACAACTTTTTGACGATGAGATAGCAAAAGGTAATTTTCATGCCAATTCAAAAAATTTAGCAAAATCTTTATGTTCAACAGCCGATGGAATGTTTTTATTATCAGTTATGCTAGAAAATTATGATTTAAAAACAGAATTAATAAACTACTTTTTAGAGATTGAAAAGTTATCAAAAATAAATTAAAAGAAATTATATGAACGTAACAAAAGATAAAATATCGTCTGTTTTTTTTCAATATTCAATACCTGCAGTATTAGGAATGTTGGCTATTTCATCAGCAAATATTGTTGATGGATTTTTTATAGGAAATTATGTAGGTGATTTTGGGCTTGCAGCAATTAATATAAGTTTTCCTATTTTCTCTTTATTATTTGGATTTGCTTTAATGTTGGCAATTGGTAGCAGTGTTGTTTCTGGAAAGCTAATTGGTCAAGGAGATATTAAAAGCGCTTCTATTATTTTTAGTAAAACAATGGTTTGTATCACTCTTTTTAGTTTTATAACTTGCACAGGTTTATTTTTAAATATTGAGGCTGTTTTACATCTTTTTGGTGCAGATGAAAACTTGACAAAAATAGCAATAGAGTATTTATCTGTTATATTGATTTTTATTCCTTTTTTGATGATAGGAGTAGTTTTAGATTATTTTGTAAGAGTTGATAATAGACCAAATCTTGCTTTTATTGCTTTACTTTTAAGTGCTGTTATAAATGTGATATTAGATTGGTTTTTGATTGTATATTTGCAAAAAGGTATTTTTGGAGCAGCCTTGGCTACGGGTATTTCTCAACTTAGTTTATTATTTATTCTTTTACCTCATTTTTTCTCAAAAAAGGCAACACTTAAATTTGTAAAACCAATAGGAAGTTATATTCAAATAATAAAAGCTTCTTACAACGGAGCTTCAGAGTTTGTAAATGAAATTTCAGTAGGAATAACAACTTTGATTTTTAACTATGTAATGATAAAAAATTTCAATATAGAAGGAGTTGCAGCATTTACAGTTATAAATTATCTTTTAATGATAGGAATAATGATAAGTTTTGGAATAAGCGACTCTTTACAACCAATAATTAGTAAAAATTTCGGAGCAAAACAGAATAAAAGAATAGAAGAGTTTTTAAAATTAGCTTTTATAACTACGGGTTTGGTGGGTGTTGTGATGATACTATTACTTCTATTTATACCAAATACCCTTGCAAATATTTTTTTAGAAGATAATAATTATAAAACAAAACAAATTGTTTTGAGTTTTGCCACATTTGTTTGGATAGCTTTTCTTTTTAATGGTGTTAATCTTGTAATCTCAGCTTATTTTACCGCGATTCATAAGCCTTTGCATTCAATGATTATTGCAGTATCAAGAAGTTTTATTTTCCCTATATTCTTCATATTTACATTACCAGTTTTATTTGATTTAAATGGAATATTTATGGCAATACCAATGGCAGAATTTTTTACTTGTATAATAGCAGTGATTTTATTTAAAAAGTTTAGTCCAAAAAAGATAATTTATAAGCTATAAAAAATAGATTCACTTTTTATAAAAGTGAATCTATTTTAATTTTATACTCTAAATCTTTTCCAGCAAGGGGATGATTAAAATCAATAATTACCTCTTTTTGCCCAATCTCTTTCACAATAAATTGAATAGGTTGGTCATTTTCATCTTGACCTTGAATTTGCATTCCAACTTTTAAATCTTTTATTCCTGCAAATTGCTCTATAGGCATTGTTTGAATTGCATTTGCATCATATTCTCCATAAGCTTCAGCAGCAGGAACTAAAATATCAGCTGCTTCTCCTGCTTTCATATTTATGATTCTATTTTCAAGGCCAGCAATTACTTGGCCTGTTCCAAAAGAGAATTCAAAAGGTTTGTTACTTCTACTTCCATCAACTAAAATTCCATCAACTCTTACTTCAAACATTATTTTAACAGTTTGATTTATTTCTATAGGCATGTTATCCCTTATTTTTTTAATGTCGGAACTATATTGTATTAAAAATAAAATATCAAATAATCTATTTTTATTGTTTAAAAATCAATTTTTTTATATATAATAAAAAACAAAGCAATAAATAAAAAAGTGAAATTATGAAATTCAAAAAAGTTCAAATCATTTTTCTAATATCTTTAGCTATTCTTTTTCAAGCATGTACAATGCCAACTAAAAATGTAGAGAGTATTGCTCAAACAAATTCTGCATCACAAATTGAAGAGTACAAAAAAGAGATTTTAAAATCTTTAATACAGTACAAAGAAAGATTAGATTTACGAAATCCAAATGCCTATAATAAACAGATTGATTCTAGTTTAGAACATCAAATTATAAAAAATCAAGATTATATATATTTATTAAAAGATGGAAAAAAACTAAATAGTAGTGATGAATATTTTTATTATGCCTTTTCAAAACAAAACATAAAAAACAGAAATGACTTTTTGATAATTGGACTTTATAAACTTATTTTCAAAGCTTATAGTATGGATAATGAGCATCAATTTACAGCAATGGAATATAGTAAATATGAATTGCAAAAGTTATATGAATATCTTCAAGTTGTAAGATGGAAAATAAGAGTTGATAAAAATGAAAAAGGCGAATATCTTTTTAATACTTGGCAAAATAATTGGCAACTTGAATTAGCAAAAAAATATAATGGCGATTATAATATTATCAATAATTTAGAGTACATAAAATCAAATAAAGAGAGTGTTTACGACCACTCAAATTTCTCCTTTGAGATTATTCTTTCAAAAATGATTACAGAAGTAGAACATACTCTTAGAAAAATAAATATTGAACCTTATGAAATGAGTATTTCAGCCCTAACTGGATTTGTTTTTATACTTTAGGGCAAATCTTTAGAGAATCGGTTTTAATTCGCGATTCTCTATTTAAAGATACTCTTTTGGAACATTTTTAAGTTTATGTGTCAGTGTATATAAAACAGGCAAATAAATAAGATTTAAAACTGTTCCCCATGCAAGTCCAAATCCTAAAGCAATAGCTATTGGTTGGAATATAACAGACTCTCCACTTGGAAATAAAATCAAAGTTAACATACCAAAAACTGTTGTTACAGTTGTAATAATAATTGGCCTAAATCTTTTTGTAGCTCTTTGGAATATTTCACTCATTGTTTTTGCTTTTTTCAAATAAGTCATCATAATAATTCCATCATTAATAACAACTCCTGAAAGTCCCAATGCTCCAATTAATGAAGACATTGAAAGATTTAATCCCATTATTTGATGACCTATTAAAACTCCTAAAATTGAAAAAGGAATTACACTCATTACTATAAATGTTTCTCTAAATGAATTAAACAAATAAAGAAGTGAAAGCATAATTAATATAAGTGCAAAAGCAGTTGCAAGTAGCATATCGCGACCTAGTTCTGCATTTTTTTCTGCTTCACCTTTTAATACAACTCTAACACCATCTTTTTCTATTTCGTCTAAGATGGGTTTTAAATCTTTTAATACTTCAGATGCTGTGATAATATCTGGATTAACATTTGCAAAAACATAGAAATTTTTTATTCCATTATCTTTTAAAAGTTGCTCAAATGCTCTTATTGAATTTAACTCAACAACTTCATAAAGTGCCACATAAGTCCCATCTGATAATGGAATTTTTGTATTTTTGAAACTTTCAAAATCATCTTTATTTTGAGATTTTATTTTTATATCTAACATCTCTTTTTCATCAAATGAAACAGCTTTTTTCTTTAATAAATATAGATTTGAAAGATAAGTCCCAATAAAAGATTCTGTTAAACCTAACTTTTCTCCATAAGAGTTTACTTTTATTTTTATCTCATCAATACCAAATTTTAAAGAGTTTGAAGATGATTTAATACCTTTGATTTTTTTTAGTTCATCATCTAATTTTTGAACAGCACTTATTGCTTTTTGATTGTTAGGCGTTACAATTCCTATTTGAATATCAGATTTTACTGGGCCAACTTTTCGCTCTAATACTTCAATTTCATCAAGATTAAACTTTGTTTTATAGTCACTTTGTGTTAGGTACTCTTTTAATTTATTAGAAATCTCATCAGATTTTATATCTCTTGTTCGTCCCTCTTCATTATATTGAAAACTTAAAACGGGAGTAATATATTTATCTAAAAAATTCATTGCTTTTGTTTTTTGTAACTCAACAGTCATATACATAGCATAAGGAAAATTTTCTGTGTTGTTTCCCACATCTTTTCTATATCCAGCTTTTGAGTTTATATTTCTTATGAAAAACTCATCTTTTTTATTCATTAAATCAGATTCTATTGAACTTACAATTTTGAAAGCTTCTTCAAGGGTTGTATTTTCATTTGCTTTTAGAGTTATCTTTACATCTGTTGCATCAAATTTAGGAAACATTTGAAATCTTGAATCACTAATAAATTTAAAAGTAAGAAATGGTACAAGTATTAAAAAGATTACAATAAAACTTTTTTTCCAATGCATAAAAAAATGAATAATTTTGCTATAAATTTCATTTGCTTTTTCCCAAGAAGTTACTTTGTCCCCACTTTTTAAAGTGTGAGCTGCATGAATTGGAAGAAAGATAAATGATTCAATTAAAGAAGCAATAACTAAAGCACTAAGTGCAATTGGAATTAGTTTCATAACTTCTCCCATTGTTCCACTAATCATTAAAATTGGTAAAAAAGAGAATAAGGTAGTAACAGAAGCAATAGTTACAGGTTCAACCATCTCTTTTGCTCCCATTATTGCGGCTTCTTTTGGAGAATAACCCTCTTCAAGATGTTGTTGAATATTTTCACTTACAACAATTGCATCATCAACTACAATTCCAATTGCAATTAAAACCCCAACAAGGGAAATCATATTTATGGTATATCCAGAAAGATAAAAATAAACAGCAGCAATTACAAATGAAGTTGGAATCCCAAGAACAATAATAAAAGACATTCTGGCATTTATTAAAAGAGCTACTAAAATTGTAATTAAAATAATTCCAAACATAATATTTGATGTAACAACATTTAATCTATCAACTATTCTTTCACTGTCATCATCTGTAATTGAGATATTTATATCAGGATTCTTTTCTTTTATTTTTGGTAAAGCTTTTTTTATATTTTCAACAATTTTTATGGCATCTGCTGTATCTGATTGAACTATGTCCAATGATAGTGCATTTTCTCCATTTGTTGAGTATAGAGTAGATGAATCTTCGTATTTTTTAGTAATTGTAGCAATATCTTTTATGTAAACAGTTTTATTTGATATTCTAACAAGGGTATTTCCAAAATCTTCAGCGTTTTTAGCTCCATTATTTGTAGAGATATAATAGTGCTTTTTAGGATCTTCAATTTTTCCAATTGGAAAAATATATGATAAATTAGAAATAACAGTAAAAACTTCACTTTTATTAAGATTTAAAGCATCTATTTTTCTTTCATCTAATAATACTTCAAAATATTTATCAGAATCTCCATAAACTGTAATCTCATTTATCCCATTTATTGTTAAAAGTTCACTTTTTAAATCATCTGCAAAAGGTTTTAGATTGTCAAGGCTAACCTTACTTGAAGTAACTGAAATATTAACTAATGACCTTGTTCTATCAAGGGTATTAACAGAAGGTTCATTCATATCAGATGGAAGATTTGTTTTTACTAGAGTTATTACATCTTTTATTTTATCAGCTTCTACATACTTATTATGACCTTTTTTTAGCTCAAGAATAATAGTAAATTTTCCAGGACTAATAACTGTTGACATAGTATTAATAGAATCTATATTTTTTATATTATCTTCAATTTCTGTAACGGCCATTTTGTCTAAAATATCAACACTTGCCCCACTATAAGAGCCTTTTATTGAAATCATATCTAGGTCAAAATTTGGGAATATCTCTTTTGGAGTTTTTGTATAAGACCAAATACCAATAGCAAATACAAGAAAGAACAAAGTATAGTTCATACGAGAGTTTTCAACAAAAAATCTTAAAATTTTTTCGAACATTATTTTCCTTTTTACGAACTAAGGATTATATTGAAGTTATATAAATAATATATTAATAAGAGGATGCAAGAAGTAGAAATTATCTACTTACTGCATATAAATTGTATTTTTTTAGGAACTCTAAATCTTCATCATCTTTTACATTTTCTGCTAGAACTTTTATATTTAATAATGATGCTAATTCACTGATAGATTCAATGAAACTTTGTTTTGAATAATCTTTGCTAATATCACAAGTATAATCCCTAGCGAGTCTTATATAATCAAGGTTAAAATCTTTTAAATTCCCAAGAGGAATAAATTTAGATTCAAATCTTTTTATAATAATTTTTGCACCACATTTGTGTATTTCATCAGCAAAGAATTTGAACTTATCTTCATTTTTTGCAACAGCATAAGCAGTTGCAGAAAACACAAGTTGAGAAGCAATATTTTTATTATCAAGAATTTTATTTTTAATCCAAGCAATAAATGCTGTATTATTTATTGATTCTAATGATAAGTTGATTGAAATATCATGACTAATACCATTTATTAAAATATGATTTATTACTTTTTCAATAACTTTTTTATCAAATTCAACTATTTTTTCATATTTTTCGGCAATAGAAACAAATGTTCCAATTGGAATAACATTTCCATCTTTATCTTTTATGTTTGTAAATGCTTCTTGCATAACAACTCTATCATCATGTGAGTTTAAAACTTTTGAATTACCAATATAGTTTACCTCAAATTTAGAGTTATTAATAATATCGAAAACTAAATCTCTCCAAGATTCCATATCCCTTGAAAGCTCATTTGTATCTGTAATAAAGAATTCATTTGAACCAATTAAAGTCGCTTTTTCATAAGCTTGTGTTGAACTTTGTAAAATCTCAGGAGTTGTTCCTATTGGATTAAATGGAGTTCCTCCAATATGTACTACCTCTTTTTTATTAAATTCAATAGCTAACTCTTCAAAGTTTTTTTGTAATAATTTTGTTAATGCAATTGCATCTTCATATGTTGCATTTTTTGCAATTAATGCAAACTCTGAACCAAAAAATCTATAAGCAGAAGTTTTTATTTCTGAATTTAATACTGTATGTTTTAGAATTTTTGCAAATTTTTTAATAAAATCATTTACTTCATTTGTTGTATGAGATTTAGCAAAAGAGCTTAAGTCAGCAATTTTTATTAAAAAAACATAACCAGTAGATTTGTTTATAAACATTTTTTTCATGTCTGTTTCAAAGTTTTGTTTTAAACAAAGTCCTGTTAATTCATCGCTAGAGAGTTTTTTACTTAAATTTTCAAGGGTATTATTTAATCTATTTATAATAGCTTCAATTTTTGTTGACATATCATTAAAAGCAATTGCAACTGCTTTAATTTCAGTTGTCCAAGGAAGTTCTTTAATAGTTCCAAATTTCCCACTTGCAATACTATGTGCTAATTTTTCTAGTTTTTTAAGTGGTTTTAAAATATATTGAACAAAAACAAATACAAGAGCCATTGAAATTATAAATGCAATAAGTGCGTAAATCATAGCACCTTTTGCTTGTTCATAAAGTTTTGCATAGGCATCACCTGGATTTGCACTAACATAAATAATTGCACTTGTTTGCCAACCATCACTAATTTCACTTGATTGTTCTTCTAAATTAAATGAAATTGTATTAACAAACCATTGAGGAATATAATCAAACTTCACATCCCTTGATACTTTTACTAAAACTTTATTTAAATTTAAAGTAGTGCTTGTATTAATTTTTTTACCGTTTTCATCTGTTGCTGTAAATGAGATAGAAATATTGTTATCATGATTGTTTTCATTTTGAGTGAAGATATAATTATTTTCTATTCCAGTTGTAGTTGTTGGTTTTTCAGTTTTTGGCTCAACAGTTATATTCTCAAGTACATTTAACTCATTTTCCATACTAAGAACTGATGTTAATATCTCAAGTTTTCCAATTTTTTCATCAACTTTTAAATCAGAAATTTGCCATTTACCAACAGCTAAATCTTTTGAATTTTTTATAATATCACTATCTTTTATAGAAAAATATACATCTTCTAATCGAATCTCTTTATAAAAACCTCTATTTGCAATGGCATTTATTGTAGATTCAATTTCAGGATCTTTTTTATCTTTTATTAGATTTTTTAAACTCATTCCCAATGAAGTTGCTGTATCTTGAGCCTTTGTTACTGACTCAGTTTCTAAATATTCTTTAGTATTTTTAACACTAATAATAAAATTACCTGTAAAAATCATAAAAAATATTATTGATATGATTATATATAACTGTTTAGATAAAGACATTTTGTATTCCTTTTTTAAAATCTACTCATTAAATCTTTCCAAGATCTAAGTTCATTATTTCCAACTCTTGCTTCACCTTTTGTTTTAGCTTGCCATAATCCAGAAGCATTAAAACTATAAACTGGTTTTAAATCAGCTCTTTTTGATGCTACTTGTAACATTTTATTGATATTATCTAAAACAACTGGTTCAACGCCAACTTTATGGTAATAAGTTAAAACCATGTGAGCCTCTTCATATGAAGTATTTGTTTTTCTATAAGAAACATAGGTAATTCTTAGTTTTTCATCTGGAACACCTAATTTAATTAAAGTAAAATATTTTGCTATTGCATAATCTTCGCAATCACCAGCACCTCTTCCCATAAATTCAAATGGTGTTGCCCAATAATCTTTCGTTCCCCAAACACTTAAATCTGACTTGTATGTAATTTGATTAAAAAAATCATTCACATTTTTGAGTTTATTTAAAATTGGTTCATCTTTTGAAGCTTCAATCATAGAATCCCACTCTTCAACTCTATTTTTAGCAATAACACCATATTTATTTTCTATGCTATTTAGTTTTGATTGGTCAATGTTGAAGGTTTTTGAGGCAGTTGAAAAAAGAGAGAAAAAAGAGATAAGAATAAAAGATATTATTAATATTTTTTGCATCTTATCTCCTTTTTTTGTTACTATAATAGCGAATATTCTATTAAAAAATAAAATATTATTTTAAGAGATTTTTTATTTCTTCTTCACTTATTTTTTCATTATCATATTTAATAGCAATAATGTTTTCAGTGTTATTTACATACCACTCATCAATTGCATCATGATTTAAATTTCCACTGTTTTCTAAATGAAATTCATTTAGTGAAAGATAAGCAAATTTTTTCTTAGATGGATTTGCCATTGTGATAATTAAAATGGCCCATAAAACACAAACCACCGCAATAACAACAGTTAATGTAGTTAATGATACATCTTGATAAAACATACCACCAATTAAACCACCTAAGAAAGTTCCTAAATAACCAGCTGAGTTAAAAATTCCTAAAACTAAACCTCTTTGGTGAACTTTTGCAAATTTTGAAGCGAGTGATTGCATAATTGGTTCATGCATATTAAATCCAATAAAGAATATAACTACACCAACTACAAATATAGCTGCACTTGTACTAAATCCAATAATTAAATATGAAATTGCAAAAAATGCAATACCAATAATTAAAATTTCTCTAAATTTACCTTTTTTCTCTGCAATAATCGCAGCAGGTGCCATAGAGATAAATCCAAAAATCATAGCAGGAATATAAACTTGCCATAAATCACTTAATTGCCAACCATAAGTTTTTGTTAAAACCATAGGAATAATCATAAATGCAAATGTCATTAAACCTTTTTGTAAAAAGTTTGTGATATTCATTTTTATTAAATTCACATTTCCTAAAACAGCACCTAATTCAACTTTTTTATTATAAGTGTGAGTGATGTGTGGAGGATTTGGAACCATTTTAATTAAAACGAAAATAGAACCAAGTGCTATAATCATTGTTATGTAAAATAGTGTTTGAACACCAAATGATGCACCAATTGTTGGGCCTGCTGCCATTGATGCTGCAAATGCAACTCCAATAAACATTCCCATTGTTGCCATTGCTTTTGGTCTTTGTTCTTCTTTAACTAAGTCACTAATTGTTGCTGTTACAACAGCACCAATAGCACCTGCACCTTGTAAAAGTCTTCCAAATAATAAAGAGTAAATATCAGTTGAAAGAGCACAAATTAAAGAACCAATTGCAAAAAGAACTAATCCAAAAATAATAGTCTTTTTTCTTCCTAATTTGTCACTAATTATTCCAAATGGAACTTGAAAAATCATTTGGGTTAATGCATAACCACCAATTACAATTCCAACTAAAGTTGGAGTTGCGCCTTCTAAATTCATAGCATATACTGATATTACTGGTAAAACTAAAAATAGACCGAAAAATCTTAGAGCAATAATCGCACTAAGAGGTAAAACTGATTTAATCATATATAATCCTAAACATATTATAATTTTGTGCGATTATAGTTAATAATAGTTAATAATAGGTTGAAAAGGATTATAGTGAAGATAGTATTAGCCTCAGCAAACAAAGGAAAAATAGCAGAGTTTGAAAAATTGATGCCAAATGATGAAGTAATTGCATTTAGTGAAATTTTAGGACAGATAGAAATAGATGAAGATCAGAATAGTTTTAAAGGAAATGCTATAAAAAAAGCTAGAACTATTTATGATTTATTAATGCAAAAAGGTTTGAATGATGTTATTGTAATTTCTGATGATTCAGGAATCACCGTTCCAGCTCTTAATAATGAACCAGGAATTTATAGTGCAAGATATGCTGGATTAAATGCTAGTGACAAAGCAAATAATGCAAAATTAATAGAAAATCTTAATAAAATAAATTTAGAAAGAACACCAGCTTTTTACACAGCTTGTATTGCAATAATCTACAATAATGAAGTTTATACAGTTCATGGTTGGATGCATGGAGATGTAATAAATAAAGAAATA
>JBBRXF010000016.1:0-29192 GCA_038248665.1 Campylobacterales bacterium
AGATGGGGAACTGGTAAAAGAAAAAAGTATTACTACAACTATGAATAAAATTGAAATTTATGGTTTTAATAATTTAAAACAACTAAAAGCTGTTTTAGCTCACGAAATAGCCCATTTAGTTGGAATTCCTCACATTGAAGCAAAAAATGCATTGATGAATCCTATTTTAGATAAGGCTCAAGAAGAGAATCTTGTCCTCACTCCTGAAGATATTTTAAATTTTAAAGAGAATTTTTAAAATTCTCTTTGTTAGATAATTATTTCACCTTTTGCAGTATTTCTAACTTCATCTATTTTAAAACAATCATTTGCAATATTTCTTGGGCTTGTGTCTTGATATTGACTTACAATTTTATGAATTGTTTTGATTTCATCTTTATCAAATATTGATTCATCAAAATCTTCTTCCATTTTTATAAAATTTAACTCAATAAATTTCTCTTTTTCAAGAACTTCAATATCTAAATAATCCAATAACTCTTGCATTAAAAAGATTCTTTCATCATCTTCTTCTAAATCTTCTTCATTTGCAACAATATCAAAAAGTTCACCAACAACTACAGGTTCTGGATGCCTTGAACCTTTTATATATTCATCATTGAAAATCTTTTTTCCACAATATTTTTGATGATTAAAATCCATTAAAAAAAGCATTATTGCTACTTTTTTATCGTTTAAATGTTTTACTTGCTTGTGTAGCATATATAAAATTACATTTGCTACTTTTGTCATATCTATGTTCAAAAAAATCCTTTTGGTTAGTTTACAATTAATTATTTTACTGTTTTTATTAAAACATCACGATAATGGTTTAACTCTTTCATTTTTACATCATCACCGTTATTTATATCTGGATGATATTTTCGTGCTAACTCTTTGTATCTTTTTTTAATCTCTTCTTTTGTTGGAGAGTGTGTAAATCCAAAGAATTCTTTTGCTTTAGCAACTTCATCAAATCTTGGAGCATTTGCAAAACCTTGGAAATCTGATTGGTTAAAATTTCTAAATTCATTAAAATTAAAACTTTGTCCATTTTGAAAGTGTGAACTATCAAATTTAAAGTTATAACTGTTTGTTCTCATCTTCTTTTTAAAGTTATAAACTAAAAAAACAATGATTACAAAGATAATTCCTATAATCATCAAAAAAGTTCCAAAGTTAGTAAATATAAGATATAAAATAAAAAATAAAATTGATAATCTAATTATTCTATTAAAAATATATACGATAGTGTTATTTGGCATAAAAAAAAATCCTTTTTAAATAAAGCGCATATTATATAATTGTTTAGTCAATAAGTAAATTAAAGACTAATATAAATAAATAGTTATTATTTACATTAAAAAATTATTTATATTATTAAAATTGAATTATTTCTTTCTTTTAATAAAAAATATCAATAGTTTTTAATATAATATTGAATATATTAGAGTTAAATTAAAAAAAAAGGATTTTTTTGTCATACATAAAAATATTATTTTATTCAGTAGTTTTATTTCAGTTGCAACTTTTTGCTCAGAATAATGCCTTAGCAAAAATTTTAGAAGAAAAAGAGATAAAGGTATGTGTTTGGCCTGAATATTATGGTATTTCTTATTTTGATACAAGAAATCAACAATTTACTGGGATTGATAGTGATCTAGCAGTTGAATTAGCTAAAGATTTAGGAGTAAATTTGAAATTTGTTAATAGTTCATTTGCTACATTAATAGCTGATGTAACAAGTTTTAAATGTGATATTGCAATGTTTGCAATTGGAAATACTCCACAAAGAAGAGAAAAAATTAGATTTACAACGGCTCATTTATCAAGTGATGTTTATGCAATAACAACAAAAGATAATAGAAGAGTTCAAAAATGGGATGATATAGATAAAGCTGGAAATGTAGTAGCTGTTGCAAAAGGTACTTATCATGAACCTATTATGAAAGAAAAATTAAAAAATGCAGAGCTTTTAGTTGTAGATAAAATGCATCAAAGGGAAGAAGAAGTTCAATCAGGTAGAGCTGATGTTTTTATGACTGATTATCCTTTTGCTAAGAAAATGCTTGCAAGTACTTCTTGGGCAATGTTAATTGAGCCAAATACTACCTATCAAAAAACTCCTTATGCTTGGGCTATGAATTATGATGATAATGAATTTTATGATAGAGTTGAACAATTTTTAAAAGATATAAAAAATGATGGAAGACTTTTGAAATTAGCTAAAAAAAATGGTTTAGAACCTATTGTAAATTTGAAATAAATATAATTAATGAATATTCGATTAGTCTCTAAATTATTATCAATTAGTTTTTTTATTATATTTCTAATAATCTCTGGTGTATTTTTTTCTATTAATATGTTAAAAGATGAAGCTGTAAAAACACAAGTTAAACTTGTAGAGTTGTATTCAAGTATTTTTGTAGATAATTTCTCAAGAACTATAAAAGGGATGGATTTATTAGTAGATAACATAAATTCATTTCTAACTTTTACAGAAGATTCTAGTTCAAAAATAGATGATTTATTACAAGATTTATTAAAAGGTAATCCAGAGATAAGATCAATAAATATCTTGAATGAAAATAATAAAATCATTAATAGTTCAAACAGACTAAATAAAGATTTAAATATAAATCTAAACTCTTTTTATCCAAAACTTCAATTTAAAAGTGATGTTTTTTTAGTTGGAGAGATTCTAGAAGGTAGAGATTTTAATAATGCAAAAGAGATCAAATACGATACAAATAGACTTGATATAAACTTTTTCCCTATTTTAAAAGAGATAACTTTTCAAAATAAAACCTACAAAGTTTTAATTGCAATAAATGGTGATTATTTAGTACATAGATATAATGAATTTGTAAATATAGAAGATTGTTATATTGATTTAATAAGATTAGATGGCAAAGTACTTGTTTCAAATGATTTCAGTCAAAAAAATAAACTTATTATTAGTAATGAAGAGATTTTTAAAACAATAATTGAGAAGAATAATTTTTCTGATATTGTGAATTTTAATCATGAAAAAAATATTTTAGCTTTTAATAAAACTACGAATTCTTCATTTGGAGTAATTGTAAGATTAAATTATGAAAAAAGTTTACAAGCTTGGGAAAAGAAAACTTATATCTTTTTATTTATTATTTTCATACTTATTATTATTTCAATTTCTTTAGTTATTTCTTTATTATATATGTACAATAAAAAGAAAAATAAAGAACTATTTTTACATAAAAAATTTAAAACCTTTTTTGAACAGAGTAACTTTTATGCTTTAATTATTGATTCTGATGGAACAATTTTAGAGTCAAACCAATCTTTTTCCTCTTTATTATCAAAAGATGATTTATTATCAAAAGATAAAAAAGTATGGGATTATTCATGCTGGCCAGAACATGAAAAAGAGTGGCTAAAAGATATTATTGAAAACGTTACAATAAATCAAAAGATTCAAAAAGAGTTAAATATTATAGATTCAAATAATAAAAAAAGAGTTTTAGAATTTATTTTTTCATCTTTTGAAGTAGATGATAAAATTGAATATGTATCAATTGCCTTAGATATTACATCAAAAAAAGAGAAAGAACACAAGCTAAAACAAGCATATAAAGTTTTTGAAAATGCCCATGATGGAATTATTATTACAGATGTAAATGCAAATATTATAAATGTAAATAAAGCTTTTGAAAGAAATACAGGATACCTTTTAAATGAAGTAATAGGTCAAAATCCAAAACTTTTAAAATCTGATTTACAGGATGTTGACTTTTATAAAAATATGTGGAAAGAGCTTAATAAGAATAATTTTTGGGAAGGTGAAATTGTAAATAAAAGAAAAGATGGGGATTTTTATGTTGAGAGACTAAAAATTAGTACAGTTTACAATGAAAACAAAGAACTTGTAAATTATATTGCACTGTTTTCTGATATTACTTTACAAAAAGAGCAACAAAAACTCATAAAAGAGAAAGAAAAAATCCTTTATCAACAATCAAAAATGGCAGCAATGGGAGAGATGATAGGAAATATTGCCCACCAATGGCGTCAACCTTTAAATGTTATTAGTGTTTCTGCAAGTGGAATTAAATTATGGATAGAAGATGATTTATATTCCCAAGAAGATGCAAAAGATTTTATTGAAGCTATCTTAAATTCAACAAATTATTTATCTAATACTATAGATGATTTTAGAAATTTTTATAAAGACGATTTAGAAAAAGTTGATTTTAATGTAAAAAAATCAATAGAAAAAACAATAAGTTTACTAAAAACTGTTTTTATTAAAGAGCATATTAAAATCATTTATTTAAGCGAAGAGAAACTTTTTATAAATGGAGTGGAAAATCAATTTTTACAAGTTATGATGAATATTTTAAATAATGCAAAAGATGTATTAGTTGAAAATGATATAGAAGATAAATGTATATTTATTGATATGTATGAAAAAGAGAATCACACATATATAGAGATTATAGATAATGGTGGTGGAGTTGGTAATGATATTATAGAACATGTTTTTGAACCATATTTTACGACTAAACATAAATCTTTGGGAACAGGGATTGGTTTATATATGAGTGAAGAGATTGTCACAAAACAACTTAATGGAAAACTTTATGTTTATAATAGAGCTATTAAGTATAAAAATAAAGAATATTACGGAGCTAGTTTTAAAATAGAAATATAATTTTTGTGTAAATTTGTTACATTTTATTATCAGTATGTATATAATTTATTGCTATTTCTAAGCTATGCTTTTTTTATCATAAAAATATCATACCCGTAAACTATTCTTCCTATAATTTTTAATAGGAGGAAATTAGATGGGTTTAGGTCTTCAAGCATTTTTTGCTGTTTTACCAATTCTTCTTGCTGGTATTTTATTAGTAGGTCTTAGAGTTTCAGCAAAAAAAGCAATGCCATTAGTTTATATATCAGCGGTTGCAATTGCATACGTAGTTTGGGAAGTTTCTTTTAGTAGAGTTATGGCTTCAACAGTTGAGGGTGTATTAATTACAGTTTCAGTTTTATGGATTATTTTTGGAGCTATTTTGCTTCTAAATACACTTAAACATTCAGGTGCAATTGTTGTAATTAGAGAAGGATTTAATAATATTAGTCCTGATAGAAGAATTCAAGCAATTATCGTAGCTTGGTTATTTGGATGTTTTATTGAAGGTGCTTCAGGATTTGGAACACCAGCTGCAATTGCAGCTCCTTTACTTGTAGCAATTGGTTTCCCTGCAATGGCTGCTGTTATGTTAGGAATGATGGTACAAAGTACACCTGTTTCTTTTGGAGCGGTTGGAACTCCAATTTTAATTGGAGTAAATAAAGGTTTAGATTCAGCAGGTATTGGTGCAACTTTACAAAATTTAGGTTCATCTTGGGATACTTATTTACAAATAATTACTTCTGAAGTTGCAATTACTCACGCAATTACTGGAACATTAATCCCTTTATTTATGTGTATGATGCTTACTAGATTTTTTGGTGAAAATAAATCTTGGAGTGAAGGTTTAGCAATTATTCCTTTTGCTATTTTTGGAGGAATTGCGTTTACTATTCCTTATGCACTAACTGGTATATTCTTAGGTGCTGAATTCCCATCTTTAATTGGATCTTTAGTTGGTCTTGCTGTTGTTATTACAGCTGCTAAAAAAGGATTTTTAGTTCCTAAAAAGAGTTGGGATTTTGCTCCAAGAGAAAAATGGCCATCTTCTTGGATGTCAAAATTTGAGATGAAATTTGATGCAATGACTTCAAAAGTTCCAATGTCTTTAACAAAAGCTTGGATTCCATATATTTTAGTTGCAATCATTTTAGTAATCACAAGAGTTAGTCCAGAGGTAAAAGCTTATATCTCTTCTTTTGCATTCTCTTACAAAAATATTTTAGGAGAAGGGCTGAACTTCTCAATGGCACCTTTATATTTACCAGGAGGAATTTTAGTATTTGTTGTTCTTATTACTTATTTCTTACACAAAATGGAATTTAAAGAGTTAAAAGAGGCTGTTAGTGAATCTTCAAAAGTTATGATTGGTGCTGGATTTGTATTAATGTTTACAGTTCCACTTGTTAGAATTCTAATTAATTCAGGTGTAAATGCTTCTGGGTTTGATTCTATGCCAATTGCTATGGCAAACTTTGTTGCAGATTCAGTTGGAGATATTTATCCATTTTTTGCCCCAATGGTTGGAGCTTTAGGTGCATTTATTGCTGGAAGTAATACTGTTTCAAATATGATGTTATCACAATTCCAATTTGGTGTTGCAGATGCTCTTGGTATTTCAACAGCATTTATGGTAGCTCTTCAAGCAGTAGGAGCGGCAGCTGGTAATATGATAGCAATTCATAATGTGGTAGCAGCTAGTGCAACTGTTGGATTACTTGATCAAGAGGGTGAGACTTTAAGAAAAACTGTAATACCTACAATTTATTATTGTGTAGTTGCAGGAATCATTGGTCTTATTGGTATGTATGTTTTAGGACTTGCCGATCCATTAATGAAATAAAAAAAAGAGAAGTTTTAAACTTCTCTTTTAAAAATAGCTATTTTCAACCATGTCATTTATTTGATTTAACATAGATTCATAATCATTGTATTTTATATTTATTGGGTACAACTCTTTTTTATATTTTAGAATCAATGATGGAAAACTTCTTACATTTAAAGAACGTCTAAAATTCAACTCATTTTGTAAATCAACTTCTATTTTTTCTGATTTTAAATCCTCTTCAAACTTTTTTTCATCCATTCCAATATTTTTTGCCAATTCAATAAGCGTTGATGCATCACTTGGATTTAAGGCTTTTTGATAATAAGCTTCTTGAATAGCTTCTATCATCTCATCCTCTTTATCTTCAGCTCTTGCTAAAATTGTAGCTTTACAAGCAAGATAAGTTGAACGTCTTGGAAGGCAATCTTTCCAAAAATCATGATTAAATTTTGTTCCAACAACATCTTCAATTTCATACCAAATATCTTCAATTTTTTCTTGCATATCTTTTGGCATAACTTCATCGCTATGTTTTGCTAATCCTCCAACCACATGAACTAATTTTATATTATCAGCTAAATGTTTTCTAAGTTCATCTAAAGTTGGTTTAAAAGCATAACACCATGAACACATAGGGTCATGAACATGATATAAACTGTAAATCATAAATTTCCTTTTAAAGTATATTAATATTTAGACTAACATTATTGATATAAAATACTTCTAAATTGAAATTAAATATTTTTGTGTACAATATAGAAGATATTAAAAGGATTTTTATGGAATATGAAGAGTTCGAAAAAGCTGTTGATATGTTTGGAATATTAACAAGGGTTTCAAAAAAAGATTTAAAAAAGAAGTATTTAAAATTATCGAAAAAATATCATCCAGATATGGAAACAGGAAGTGAAGAAAAGTTTTTGGAATTGAAAAAAAATTATGATTTACTTTGTGCTTACATGGATTCATATTATTTTTCATTTGATAAAGATGAGTTCAAACATCAATTCCCAGCTTTTATGAATTATAAAAATTGGGTGAAATAAAATCACTATTATAAAGGGAATTTTTTGATAATTCATGAATTAAAAGCAAATGATTTTTTGAAAAATTTCATCTATTCTTTTATCTATATTAAAACAAATAGTAAAAATAAATCTCTTTTTTTATATCCCGATGGAGCTGATTATCTACTCTTTTCAAAAGATGAAGTAAAAACTATTGATAAAATAGAAGTACAATCCACATACCAATTAAATCTTAAGCAAAATCAAGAATATTTTCTCGTAAGGTTTAAACCATTTACCCTATATTATCTTCAAAAAGAAAAAGAAAAATATGAAGATGTATTAAAAATTATTCATAAAAATATTTCTACCTCAAACAGTTTAACTATAAAAAAGACTTCTATCTCTCTTTTGATTATGGAGCTTTTAGATGTGACTTTTTTGGAAAATCACATAACAAATATTTTTAATCTTATCCTTGAATCAAAGGGACGTATCACAGTTGAGCAAATATTAGTTCAAACAAATATACATCCTAAAAAACTTCAAAGGGATTTTAAAATTATTTTAGGAGTTACTCCAAAACAATTTATTAGCATTATAAAATTCCAAAATGCTATAAGTAGCTTTTATAGTTCAATAAACAGCGTAAAGATAATTAAAACCGACCCTTATTACGATTATTCACATCATTCAAAGATATTCAAGAAATACTTAAGAATGACTCCTAAAAACTTTATAGATACGAAAGAAACACATCTTAAATCAATTTTTAATCTTTAAATAAATAAGAAAATAAAATAAAATGTCGTATTTTTACATACGATTACATATATTTTAATATTATAAGTTCATCTTTTAGGTTATTATTCTTTTAATTAAGTTAAAAGGTATGTATAATTATGATTGAAAAGAAAAACTCAAAGCCATTTTTAGTAGTTGGAATTGGTGCGAGTGCTGGTGGTCTTGAGGCTTTACAAGAGTTTGTAAAAGCTCTTCCAAAAGAGACAAATTGTGCTTTTATTTTAGCACAACATCTTTCTCCTACTTATAAATCTATGATGGTTGATTTACTAAGCCGTCAAACTAATAAAAAAATAATAGAGATAAAACATGGTTCTTTAATTGAGCCAGAAATTTTTTATATCACTCCACCAAACAATGATGTGGTTGTTCAAAATGGAAAAATGTATCTTAAACCACCTCTTTCACAAATAGGTCCAAAACCTTCAATTGATATATTTTTTGAATCTTTAGCAAGAGACCAAAAAGAAAATGCTATTGGAATTATTTTAAGTGGAACAGGAAGTGATGGAAGTCATGGTGTTCGTGCTATAAAAGCAGAGGGTGGAATTACAATAGCACAAGAACCAGAAAGTACAAAATACGATGGAATGGTTATTTCTGCTATTAATACTGGAAATATTGATTTTGTTTTACCTGTTTGCAAAATAGTTGAAGAGATAGATAATATCACAAAATATTCTTATGAAAATAAAAATATAGAATATATAAATGAAAATAGATTTGACCCATTTAATGATATATTTCAAATTTTGCAAGAGAAAAAAAGTGTTGATTTTAAAGATTATAAAATCTCAACAATCAGAAGAAGATTAGCAAGAAGAATGGCAGCACTTAAAATCATCGCTATTTCAGATTATGTTAGTTATATAAAAACAAATGCCAAAGAAGTTGATGCTTTGTATCAAGATATTTTGATAGGTGTAACTTACTTTTTTAGGGATAAAGAAGCTTTTTCTGAGCTTAAACAAAACCTTGAAACAATGATAAGAAATAATAAAGATAAAGAAAATATTAGAGTATGGATTCCTGGTTGTTCAACAGGAGAAGAGGCTTATACCATAGCTATAATTTTGCATCAAATATTAGGACTTGAACTTTTAAACTATAAAATCCAAATTTTTGCAACAGATATAGATGATGAATCCCTTGAAATAGCACGAAAAAGTAAATATCCAGAAGCATCTTTTCAAGATGTTGATAGTGTTATTTTAAAAAAATATTTTGTACGACAAGGGCAATATTACAATGTTATAAAACCAATACGAGATATGGTGATTTTTTCCCATCATAATCTTAATATTGACCCACCTTTTTTGAGAGTAAATCTTATAAGTTGTCGAAATTTACTTATTTATTTTAATCAAAAACTTCAAGAAAAGATATTTCCAGTTTTTCATTATTCTTTGCATCCAAATGGAATACTTTTCCTTGGAAAATCAGAATCAGTAGGGAAGTTTTCAACACTTTTTGAAGTTGTGGACAAAAAAGAGAAGATTTATAAATCACAAATTACAAAAAGTTCTCCACTTTTAGTTTATCAATTACAAAATAAAACAAAACCATATGAAATACCAAATCATACAAATCATATTACAGAATACTCTATTCAAGAGGCCACAAAAGATACTATAACAAATATATTTTTACCAAATAGTGTGGTAATTAATACTAATCATGACATTATCTATTTTCAAGAAGAACTTTTTGCATATCTTAAAGTAAGCCCTGGAAATGCTACTTTTAATATTTTTAAAATGATAGATGACAGGCTTAATCTTGAACTTCGTTCTATTTTGCATATTGCACTTAAAGAAAGAGCAAGTAAAAAAAGTCGTTTTATACGATTTGAAACAAAAGATGAACTTCTTTTTGTACAAATTATCGTAACACCTCTTTTAAATATTATTGATAAAGAACTTTATCTTGTAAGTTTTCTTGAAGAAAAAGAGTACGAAATTAGAAGTATGGGAACTATTATTGATGATGATAGTGAAAATATGAAAACAAAAGAGCTTGAATTTGAACTCAAAACTACAAAAGAACATCTTCAAACAGTAATAGAAGAACTTGAAACTTCAAATGAAGAGATGCAAAGTTTAAATGAAGAACTTCAAAGTAGCAATGAGGAACTTCAAAGTAGTAATGAAGAGCTTGAAACTTCAAATGAAGAGCTTCAAAGTAGTAATGAAGAGTTGCAAACAGCTTATTCTGAACTCAATCACATAAATAAAGAACTTGAAGATAAATCAATCGAAATAGAAAAAACAAATAATCTTCTAAATGCAAAAAAAGACAAACTTTTGGTAACTACCAAAAGATTTGAAACAGCACTAGAATCAACAGATGGTGGGATTTTTGAATATTTTCTTGAAAGCAGTAAAAAAGGATTTTTCAGTACAAAATTTGCCAATATTTTAGGCTATCAAAAAAATGAGATTGTGAAATATGAAAAAGATATTTTTGGATTTTTACAAACAATAATTCTTCCAAATCAACTAGAAAGTTTTATGCAAGGATATGAATCATTTCTTAAAGAGCAAAAAAAATATGATATGGCATTAAAAGTTATTACAAAAGATAATATTTTGAAATTTATCCATATTTATATCAAAATTGTTCAAATTGAAGGAACTCATAAAGTAGTAGGAGTTATTATCGATGTGGATCAAAAATACAAAGATACAATGATTCTAAATCTTCAAAAACAAAAACTTGATACTATTTTTGACACAGTTGATAATATGATTTTGATTAGTGATGGGACAGAACTTCTTGAAGTTAATGGTGCTTTTAATCGATATTTTAATCTTTCTTTAGAACAATTTAAAAATCAATATCATTGTGTTTGTGAATTATTTCAAAATGATGAAGATGATTTAGAATATATTGTTTACAATCCAGAAAATCCCAAAAATTGGATTAATCAACTTCTTGTTTCTACAAATGAAAGAAAAGTAAAAATCAATATAAAAGGTTCTATTTATCACTTTAAAATAACACTTAAACAAATAGATTTAAATGAGACTCAAAAAGGCTATCTTATTTCATTAAATGATATTACAAGTCAAGTAACTTATGAGGCTACTTTAAAAAAAGAGGTTGAGCAAAGAATCGAGCAGATACGAAAACAAGATGAACTTATTTTAAGTCAATCAAAATCAGCTGCAATGGGTGAAATGATAAGTGCAATAGCTCATCAATGGAGACAACCACTTAATACTCTTTCTCTTTACAACATCACTTTAGAATCAAAAGAGTATCTTTCAAAAGAGGATATTCAAGAATTTAGAGAAAAAAGTAACAATGTAATTCAACAAATGAGTCAAACAATAAATGATTTTAGAGACTTTTTTAAACCAAATAAAAATAAAGAGAAGTTTTTTATCTCTAATAGCCTTCAAAAAGTTTTAGGAATGATTGAATCAGAACTTAAAGAAAAAAATATAATTATCAAAAATAATATTGATGCGGAACTCTCTTTATTTAATTTTAAATCGGAATTTGAGCAAGTTTTAATAAATTTAATCAACAATGCAAAAGATGCTATTTTAAAAACATTAAATAATAAAAGCATAGGAATAATTGAGCTAAAAACTATGAAAAATGATGAGGAGATTATTTTAGAAGTTTCAGATAATGGTGGTGGAATTGAATTAAATATAATTGATAAAATTTTTGAACCATATTTTACAACAAAATTTGAATCTCAAGGCACAGGACTTGGGCTTTATATGTCTAAAATGATAATTGAGCGAAATATGGGTGGGCAAATAGTTGTTGCAAATAATGACAATGGAACAACTTTTAAAGTTACTTTTGGTCTTAATAGATGAGTGATTTTGAAAATTTAAAAAACTATACTATTTTGTATGTGGAAGATGAAAAAGAGAGTGTGGAGCTGATTCAAACTCTTTTAAAAACAAAAATAAAAACTATTTTTGTTGCTTACGATGGAGTTGAGGGGTTAGAACTTTATAAAGAGCATCTTCCAGATATTGTTATTAGTGATATTCAAATGCCAAATATGAATGGCATAGAGATGGCAAAAGAGATAAAAAAACTTAATCCAAAACAAAATATTATTTTTATTACTGCTTTTAATGAAAATAATCTTTTGCTTGAAGCTATAAATCTGGGAATTGATAAATATATTATAAAACCTATTTTAAGTCTTGAAAGCCTACTAAATCCCATTGATACCATTTGTAAAGTGCTAAGTTATGATACTAAATTAAAAATTGAAGAGAGAATTGAATCGATGGAATCGATTCTTAAAACTATTTCTCATCATTGGAGACAACCATTAAATCTTTTGTGTCTTGAATCAAGTGCTATGCTTTTTAATCTTGAAACAAACGATACTTCAAAAGAAAAATTGACAAAAAATCTCACAGATATAGTTCATACAACACAATCTCTTTCTCTTATGATTGATGATTTTATAATGATGTTTAGTAGTACGATTTCAACCCATACAAAAAGATTTTCGCTAGTTGAAACGGTTGAAAATGCTATTGAGATTTTGAAAAATGAAATTATTTCAAATAATATAATTATTATTAATGATACAAAAGAGATTTTTATTAATCAAAATCAAGTTCTTTTTGAGCAGATAATACTTAATTTACTTACAAATAGTATCGAAGCAATTATTGAAAATCAAGAAGATATTGAAAAAAGATATATATTTATTGAAACTAAAAAGGGTAAAAATAAAGATTTTATATTCAATATTCTTGATAGTGGTAATGGAATAGATGAGCTTATAAAAGATAAAATCTTTGAACCATATTTTAGTAGAAAAAAAGTTCATAGTGGTGCTGGAATGGGACTTTTTATTACAAATAAAATAATTAAAAATCAATTTAATACAGAACTTTCAGCACAAAATGAAACTTTTGTGCTTGATAATAAAAAGCTTTACGGAGCAAAAATGTCTATTCCTTTTTCTAATATTCAATAAGTAAATAGCTTCTTTTTTTATTTTGCTTAAATTCGTTATAATCCCTTAACGTAAAAATAAGAGGAGTATTTATGAAAAGAGCATTATTGAATTTTTTTTCAGATAAATTATACATAGAATTAGCAGTAGCTGCAGCATTATTTTTAATAGCACTTTCTTTGGATAAACTTATGGATTTTATTATTTATATGCTTTATTTTATTATTTTTCTTGAAATTGTAAGAGCTGTTGCAAATTATATAAGAGAACAAAGAGTAACTTTGAGTTTACTTGTTGATGCATTTATAATATTAGCATTGAGGGAATTTATCGTAAATGTAGTAAAAATAAATAAAGAAGAGTTAAATACAATTGAAGCGGTATTATCAAGTCCTGTAAATTTTAATCTTTTGATTTTATCGGGAGTTATTATATTTTTATTAGTTGTTAGATATTTATCTGTTATCTCTTCTCAAAGATATTTATTTAAAGATGGGAATAAAGTTGATTAAAAGGGTAGTTATGCAAAAAAAAGTTTTTATTTTAGCAGTTTTAGTTTTTTCAATTTGTAATAGTTTATTTGCAAGTGAAAAATATACAAAAGAACAAATAGAAAAAATGATTTCAAAGATGGTGGTTTTAGGTTTTAATGGAGAAACTTTCAATCCAAATGATGAAATATATAAAAATGTAAAATCAGGATTAGGTGGAGTTATTTTATTTGATAAAGACCCAAATGATAAACAAAAAGTTAAAAATGTAAGAGATAAAGAACAATTAAAAAAATTAACTTCTCAACTACAAGCTATTTCAAAACAAAAACTTTTAATCTCTATTGACCAAGAGGGTGGAATAGTTCAAAGATTAAAAAGTGCTGATGGTTTTGTAAATACTCCAAAGGCTAGTGAAGTAGCCCTAAAAGGTGAAAGTTTTGCAAAACAAAGTTATGCTTTATTGGCAAAAGATTTAAAAGAATCAGGAATAAACACTGATTTTGCGCCGGTTGTTGATTTGGCAATTAATAAAGAAAATAAGGTAATTGTGACACGTGGGCGTTCTTTTGGAGAATCTTCAAAAGAGGTTATAAAATATTCATCAATATTTGTTGATGAGTTAAAAAAACAAAAAGTTATCTCTGTTTTAAAACATTTCCCAGGACATGGTTCATCTTTGGGTGATTCCCATTTAGGATTTGTTGATATAACAAACACTTGGAGTCAAAAAGAGTTAGAGCCTTATAAATATTTTATTCAAAATAACAAAGTTGATATGATAATGTCTGCTCATGTTTATAATAAAAATTTAGATAAAAATTATCCAGCAACTCTATCTTATGAAATTAATACAAAGTTATTAAGAAACAAACTAGGATATGAGGGTGTGTTAATTAGTGATGATTTACAAATGAGCGCCATATCAAAACATTATGATTTAAAAGAGACTTTAACTTTAGCTATTAATTCAGGTGTAAATATGCTTTTATTCGCAAATCAATTGGCAAAACCAATCTCATTAAAAGAGATTGTAAATACTGTTTATGCACAAATACTTAACGAAGAGATTTCTTTGGAGCAAATAATTAAATCAAATGAGAGAATTGATAGGATGATGGCTAAATATTAATAGTTTCAAATAAAGAGATTTTAATTAATCTCTTTATTTCTTTCTCTTTTTTTTGATAAATCAGACATTAATATTCCAATCCAATGGGTATTTATATTTGAGTCAAAAGCAATTTTTAAAGTCATTGTAATTGGAACTGCTAAAAACATTCCTACTATTCCTAAAATATAACCCCAAAAAATCAGTGAAAAGAAAATAACTAAAGGCGAAAGCCCTAACTCTTTTCCCATAAGTTTTGGCTCTAAAATATTACTTATTGAAATATTAATTACAACATATAAAATTGTCACCCAAATAGTTGCACTTAAATCAAGACTCATTAAAGCTAATAAAATAGCAGGAATTGAAGCAATTATTGATCCAATAACTGGAATAAAGTTAAATAACATTGCTATAACTCCCCATAAAATTGGGTAATCAACTCCAAAAAATGATAAAATAATTGCTATTATAAAACCAGTTAAAAAACTTGTAAATGATTTAACTACAAAATATTTTTGAATATTATATGAAAATAGGTTGAATCGTTCTAGTTTTTTTGCATCATATCTAAAAATTATTTTTAGTTTTGTTTGGAAAGATTTTGATTCTGCTAATATAAAGGCAACACCAATAATTACAAGTAAGAATTTTGATAAAAAAGTACCAATAATTCCTATTATATTTGTTGAAAATCCAAAAAAAGAAGCAAAATTTAAAGCATTTAATATTTTTTGTTTATCTATGTCAAAGCCTGAATCTTGTGCAAATTGAATAGAATTTAAGACTATTGTTCTAAATTTTTCTTCATATTCAGGAAGATTTAGAATAAAATCATTTAAAGAGATATTTATTACATAGATCAATAGAAAACTTATTATAGAAATAATTAGTAAAATAAAAAAATAGGAAAAAATCCTAGCAATTCCTTTTTTTTGTAAAACATTTAAAAGTGTGGAAAATATTGAAGATATAAAAATCGCTAAAAAAAGTATAACTACAACTTCTCCCGCCATTTTTATTCCAGCTATTATCACAACAAAAGTTGCAAAATAGAAAAAATAGTTTTTTAAACTGCTTGAATCTAACAAAATAATCCTTTAAAATATTTATTTAATTATAGTTGAAAAACTCTAAATTAGCTGTTTTTTTACAAACTCCAAATAGTGTCCTTCTTGTTCTTCTAACTCTTTATGATTTCCACTTTGAACAAGTTTTCCATCATCTATTACATATATCATATCTGCATTTTTTACTGTACTTAATCTATGAGCTATTGTAATTACAGTTTTCTCTTTTAAAAACTCTTCTAAATCACTAAATAGTTTTACTTCTGTATGTACATCTAAAGCTGATGTTGATTCATCGAATATCACAACAGCTGGATTTGCAATAATCATTCTTGCGATTGATAATCTTTGACGTTGTCCACCACTTAATCTAATTCCATGTTTTCCAACAAGTGTTTCAAGACCATTTGACATATTTTCTACAGTTTCATAAAGTTGTGCAATTTTTAAAGCTTTGATAATTTCTTCATCACTTATATGTACATTTCCCATTGTAATATTAAATCGTAAACTATTATTAAACAAAATAGGCATTTGTAAAACTAAAAAGATATTTTCTCTCAAACTTTGTCTATTTAATTCATCAATACTAATATTATTATATAAAATATCTCCAGAATTTTTTGAGTAAAAACCTGAAATTATATTTGCAATCGTAGTTTTTCCACTTCCACTTGCACCAATGATTGCCACTTTTTCACCTGATTTTATATCAAAAGAGATATTTTTTAAAACTTCTTTCTCTTCATTATAATAAAAACTCAAGTTTTGGATAGAAATATCAACTTTTTTTGAGTTGGAATCCAATTTTAAAGTTCCATTTTTCTCTTTTTTTAAATCTAAAATTTTATTTATTCTAGTTATTGCTGCATTTGCACTTGCAAATGAATATTGAATTGTAAGAATATCTTGAACAGGAGTCATAATAAACCAAATATATCCAAACATAGCAAACATTAAACCAATAGATAAATCACTATAAACTACAAGTAGAAGCCCAACAGCTCTAAAAATCTCAAAAGCAATTAAAAAAATTGTAAAAGAGAATCTTTCATAAGCTACACTTTTATAATTAAATTCATTAGAAGTTTTTTGAATATTTGTGGCTTTATTAATAGATTCATTAAAAAAGAAACTCTCTTTATTACTGGCTTTTATTTGTCCAAATAAATCTAAAGTTTCATTTATGTTGTTTTGAAACTCTTCAATAGCTTTGTTTTCTTCTTTTTTTAATTCACCAGTTTTTTTAGAGATTTTTTTTGAAAGAATCATAATAATTGGTTGAATAAATAAAATCATAAGACCTAAAATTGGATGAATTGCAATAATTACAATTGCAACTGCTATTAAAGTTAATATTGAAGAGATAAATTTACTAGCAATTGAAACTATAAAATTATCTAAAGTATTTACATCAGTTACTAAATTTGCACTAATTGAACCTGACCCTAAACTCTCATATTCATTCATATTAACAAGTTCAAGATGATTTAAAAGTTTTTCTCTTATTTTAAAAGTTACATATTTTGAGATTTTTGTAAATAGTTTTGTAATAATTACACCAAAAAGAAAATAAATCACACGAAGAAATAAAACTATAAATGTAACAATAGCAATATAATAAAAAGCATTGCCACTTCCAATAAATTCATTTATATTATGTACAAAAAAATCAGGTTTATTTAGTAGTACTTCATCAACTAATAATGGTAAAAGTAGGGGAATTGGAACACTTACTAATATTGCTATTATTGTAATTATTTGACCAATAATAAGTGTTTTTTTATTATCTAGTAAAAGTTTAAAAATATATTTTAAAGAGATTTTTTCATTCATTATTGAGTTAGAATATCTACTCTATATCCCATTCCTGACACGTTTTTTATTAGTTCTTTATAGGTTTTTTTTCTTAACTCTTTTATTAAAGATCTTAAAGAATCATGGGTCATAGAACCATTCCATATATTCATATTGATTTTTTCATAACTAATTGGACAATCATGATTATTTAGTAAAAAATCTAAAAATAGAAGTTCTTTTTTTGTTAATGAAATAACACTATTATTTTTGAATAGAGATTTATTATATTTATCATAAACAAAATCATTTCCTAAATTAATAATATTAGATTTATTTGAATCAGTAATTCTTACACAATCTTTTAATGTGTCAATAAAAGTATTCACACAATCCAAATTTTGTATAAATTTTACGTGTTTAAGCTCTAAACTTTCTAATAAATGTGTATGATTTAATTCATCTTGAAGAGCAATTATTTGTATTTGTTTATTTAAAACTCTAATCTTTTTTAAAAGTTCAAAATTATATTGAGTTATTACAAAATGAATATCATTTGTATTTATTAATTCAATTAATTCATCGTGATGTTCATATTCTAAAAAGTTATCAATATGTGAGGAAATGTAATCACTAAATTCATTATTAACATTTTTCGTATCATAACAAATATTTAAAGATTTTAAAGCTTTCATTTTTAATCCTACTAATTATCATAGCTGATAACATTTTTATATATAAAATTCTTAGTTTATTGTGATATTTTTAATTTAAGCACATTTGAAGAGAGATTTTAGTCAAAAAATATTTACTGAAAGCTTAAAGGGGCTTTATCTACAATTATTATACATTTAATATGGTACAATCAAAATAAAAAATAGAGTTTAAAAATGAAAAAAATTGCCATAATATTCCTTTTATTGTTCACTTTTGTTTTTGCAAAACAAGAAGATTATTCAGAAATGAGTACTCAAGAACTAATAGCAATTATTGGTTATGTAAAAGATGAAAACAAAGCTCAATTTATTAAAGAGTTGAATTCTAGAATTCCAACTATGAGTCAAGATGAAAGAGCTCAATTTGATCAAAGTATAGAAGAGTTAAAACAAAATGAAAACTAAAATATTATTATTAGAAGATGACTTAAATTTAAGTGAAACAGTTTGCGAATATTTGGAAGAAAAAGGCTTTGAGGTAATTTGTGTTTATGATGGTGAGGAAGCACTAACATCTATTTATGAAAACTCTTTTGATTTATTATTACTTGATGTAAATGTACCAATTAAAAGTGGTTTTGAAGTGTTAAAAGAAGTAAGACGTGAGAATAACAATACACCAGCAATTTTTATTACATCTTTAAACTCTATGGATTCCCTTGAACAAGGATATTCAAGTGGTTGTGATGATTATATTAGAAAACCTTTTGAATTAAAAGAACTTTTAATCCGAGTTCAAACCATATTAAAAAGAGAATTTTCACAAAAAGGTGAAAGCATAAATATAACTGAAACTATAACTTTTAACTCAATCTCAAGTGAATTAAAAGATGGTGATGAGATAATAAAACTTAATTTAAAAGAGACAAAACTTTTAAAATTCTTTTTACAACACCCAAATGAACTTTTAGTTCATGATAGAATTTATGATTATGTTTGGGATTATGATGAAGAGTATAGTGATAACTCTTTAAGAACGTATATAAAAAATCTTAGAAAAATATTAGGAAAAGATAAAATTGTTAGTCTTAAAAAACTCGGGTATAGATTTAACCAAAAGTGAAACTAGAACTTTATTAAGTTTTAGTTTTCTATATTCCTTTCTTGTTTTGGTAATTTTGGGTGTAGTATCTTTTTTATACTACAAATTTCAAAAAGATTTAATGTTGCAAGAAAAAAGGCAAATTTTACAAAGTTATTCAAATGATTTGATTTTTAGACTAAAAGATTTGCATGTTAATATTGATAAAAATGATATTTATCCAAGAGATGAAAGATTTGAATCAGCTATTTTTGATAGTGATAAAAAAAAGATTTTTTCAACTCTTAAATCAAAAGATGTAAGTTTAAATGAAGTTATTTATCTAAGTCATAATCAAATTCATTTTATAAAAGAGCCAGAATCTTACTATTTAGGTAGTAAATTTATTATTGTTGAAGTTCCAGATGATGGAGTTTGGTTTGAACAAATTAGGTATAAAATTGCTACAAGTTTTTTGTTGGCTTTTATATTTATGATGGTTTTGGGATATTTTATTTTAAGGCTGTTTCTAAAGCCCATGAGAGATGCTTTACATCTTCTTGATAGGTTTATAAAAGATACAACCCATGAGTTAAATACACCTGTGACTGCCATTATTACAAATATTGAGATGATTGATAAAAGTTCTTTAGATAATAGGTTATTAAAAAAAATAAACAGAATTGAAATAGGTGCAAAAACTATTTCAAATATTTATGAAGATTTGACTTTTGTTACTTTAAATAACCAAATTATTTCAAATAATGAAGAGATAAATCTTTCAAATGTTTTAAGACAAAGAATTGAATATTTTAACAGTATTGCAACAATGAAAAAAATAGGCTTTGATTTAAATATTGAAGATGATGTTTTTTTAGTTTGTGATATGAAAAAGATAACAAAATTAATAGATAATATTTTATCAAATGCAATTAAATATAATAAAATTGCAGGTTTTATAAAAGTAAATTTAGATGATAATATTTTAAGTATTGAAGATAGTGGAAAAGGAATTGCAAAAGAGAATTTAGAAACTCTTTTTGAAAGATATTCAAGATTTGATAAAAGCGTAGGTGGATTTGGTATTGGTTTAAATATTGTCTCTTTAATTGCAAAAGAGTATAACTTAAAAATTGATGTGAAATCTCAAATTAATGTGGGAACTATAGTGGAAATAACATGGTAAAAACTCTTTTAATTCTATTTTTAATGGTTGTATCTTTATATGCAGGCAAAAATGAAGATGATATTTATGAAACAAATTGTGTGAAATGTCATTCAAAATTACCAGTTACAATTGATAAATATTTTTATAGATATTTGTTAAAATATAGTAGTGAAAAAGATGTTAAAAAAGCTATGTTTGATTATATGAAAAATCCAACAGTAGAAAAGACAATTATGTCAGAATCTTTTATTACTAGATTTGGAATAAAAAAGAAGACAAATTTATCTGATGATAAATTAATGGAAGCATTAGATATTTATTGGGATGAATATAAAATATTTAATAAATTAAAATAGATAAATATTCACAATACATACACAATCGAGATTTATACTTCCGATATAAAATATAACAGGAGTTATAAAATGAAAAAAATATTAGCAACACTTATTATCTCAAGTTCTTTAGTTTTTGCTATGGATAATTCAATAGGTCTTGATACATTAGTTGGGGCTACTATTGGGGTTGCAATTGGTAATCAAGTTGGAAAAGGAAATGGAAGAGACGTTGCAAGGGTTGCTGGTGGACTTTTAGGTGCTGGTATTGCAAATAGTTCTAGAACACCATCTTATTCAAATGGTTATTATGACAATAACTCTTATAATAACAATTATGAAAGATCAACTACTTATGTAAGAAGAAATTATGACGATGATTATGATAGATATGTTGTGTATGAAAGAAGACCAGCACCACCACCGGTGACTATTATTTATCAAAACTATGATAGATACCCAAGTAAATATTATTACAATAATCATCGTGAGCATCACCATCATAGAGATTGGCATGGAAGATAAAAAAGGTTCAAGTTTAACTTGAACCTTTTTTTATGTAAAATTTTTTAGCTTAAAAGTCTTAATACAGATTGTTGATTTATATTATTAGCTTGGGCTTGTCCATAGGCACCAATTTGAGAAAGAATATTTTGTTTAGAAAAATTACTAGTCTCTTTTGCATAATTTGTTTCAAATAAAGAAGCTGCATTTAAAGTACTTGTTTGTTGAGAAACTAGATTTTTACTTGAACTTTCAAGTTGATTCTGAGTTGAGCCAAATCCACTTCTTATATCATTCAATCCACTCATCGCTTTATCTACATTATCTAAGAAATTTCTTGCATCTGCTGAAGAGAAAGTTGTTGTATCTTGATTTACAAGGTTAGTTAAACCTAATCCTTGAGTATTTGATTGAACACTAGAAGTATCAATTATATCATTACCATTTAATCCAGTTTGATATTGTTGAACATCTGAAGCTGAATTATCAGTCGAACTTTTTTGAAGTAATGATTGACCATTATAGTTTGTACCACTAGCTATTTGATTAAATTGATCTAGTTGAGATTGAATATCTTTTAATAATGCAGTTCTTCCTTCTTGACTTGTAGTATCAGTTGAAGCTTGAAGAAGTTTTTCTCTTACATTATCTAGAATTTTAGATTGTTCATTAGTTGCACCTGTTGCAATTTGTGTTGCAGCAACAGCAGAATTCGTATTTTCAATAGCTTGCGAATAACCATTTGATTGAGTTAATAAATTATTTGCAATTGATAAACCAGAAGCATTATCACTAGATTGATTTAATTCAACACCAGTCGCAATCCTATTTAGGCTTTGATTAAGGTTTAGATAAATATTTTGATTTAAGGCAGAGTTTGAATTTACTTGCATAATATACTCCTTTTATCATTTAACAAATTTTATTCCTTTAAATATTAAACTATTATTAAGTATTAATATAATATTACTATTTAAACTCAATTAGGCAATAAATGGATATAAATTTAACACTTAAAAAAATTATTTTATTTCTTGAAAATGATGAATTTGTGAAATCCCATGATTTATTTGAAGAACTTTGGCGTAAATATAAAGATAATGAATATACAAGAAGAGAATCATTTATTTTAAAAGCTTTTGTGAATGGAAGTGTTACAATAGCGCTTTATAAAATGCAAAGATACGAACACTCTTTAAACGTTTGGAATACTTACAAAAAATATGAGTATTTAATAGATGAGATAGAATCAATAAATAGTGAAAATTATAAAAAAATCAAAGAGATAATTTACAAAAAAAGAGAAATATACATAAATGATAATAATAGATTTTGAGACAAATAGCAGTAATATTGGTGATGTAATTGAAGTAGCAGCTGTGAGAATTGACAAAGATTTTAATGTTTTAGATAAGTTTCATAGATATTATTTATCACGGTATCCAGTTAATTACTTCTCATTTGCAGTTCATAGATTAACACCAGAATTAATACTTGATTATAGAAAAGACAAATCATATTGTTCCTATTTCACAGAAGATGAAGATTTTTTAGAGTTTTGCTCAAATTCTAAAACTCTAATTGCCCATAATATTACTTTTGAATTAAGACATATTGATAATAAAGTGAAATTTCAAAAGCATATTTGCACAATGAAAGAAAATAAAGATATTGTAAAAGTTTATGGAAAAAGTGGAAGATTAAAAAATCCAAAACTAGATGAAACTTGCCTATATTATGGAATTGAGTTTGATGGAGATAAATACCATAGTGCAACTTATGATGTAACAAAAACCTATGAAATTTTAAAAAGAATGAATATAAAACTATAAACAGCAGATATTTACCTACAAGAAGACCTTTTTTTAGTATAAAATAAAAGAAAAAAAGGATTTCTTATGAAATTAGGAGTTTCAGCTTGTTTAATCGGTACACAATGCCGTTATGATGGTGTGGGTGCAAGTGATAAATTTATAGTTGATGTATTAGCAAAGTATTTTGAAACATCTGCATATTGTCCTGAAACTATAATTTGGGGAAGTCCACGAGAAGCTATTCGACAAACATTAAATGAAGATGGACAATTGAGAATTGTAACTTCTACAAAAAATCCAAAAGATGTAACAACTGAGCTTCAAAATGTATCAATAGATTGTGCAAATAGAATCGAAAATGATGATTTATGCGGATTTATTTTAAAATCATCATCACCTACATGTGGAATGGAGCGAGTAAAAGTTTACAAACCTTTTAATGCACCTAGCGTGAAAAATGGTGTGGGCGTTTTTGCACAACAAATCAAAGAGAAATATCCATATTTACCAGTTGAAGAAGAGGGAAGATTAATTGACCCTTGGCTTAGGGAAAACTTTTTGATGCAAATTTTTGCATATCAACACTTGCATGAGTTCTTAAAATCAAATCCAAGTTTTAATGACTTGGTGATTTTTCATACATCTTACAAATATCTTATTTATTCAAAAGCTCAAAAATCATATACAACACTTGGAAGAATCGTTGCAAACAAAGAAAAAAAACAGTTAGCTGAAATTTTACTTGAATATAAAGAAGAGTTTTTAAAAGCAATAAGTCTAAAAGGAAATGTAAATAAAACTTACAATGTTTTACTTCATATGTTTGGATATTTCAAAAAACTAATAACAAAAGAGGAAAAAGAGGATATTTTACAAGCTCTAAATGAATATAAAGAGAAAATTATTCCTTTAATTGCAGTTATGAAAATAATAAATCTTTATGTAAATAGATTTGATGTTCAGTACTTAAAAGTACAGAAATTTTTAAATCCATATCCAAAAGAGTTAGCTTTAAGAAGTGATATTAAGGCTTATAAATAATGAAACAAATTTTATGGTTTAGAAGAGATTTAAGAATCACAGATAGTGCAATTTTACATTTTGCAAAAGATGAAGTATTGCCTATTTTTATCTTTGATAAAAATATCTTAAATCTACTTTCAAATGATGACAAAAGAGTAACATTTATTTATAAAAGCGTTTTAAAACTAAAACATGAGTTGAAAGAAATAGGGCTAGATTTAGCCATATTTTATTCAACTCCCAAAGAGGTATTTTCAAAGCTAAAAATTGAAGGTTTTGAAAATATTTTATGTTCAGTTGATTTTGATGAGTATGCAAAAAGAAGAGATGAAGAAATCTCTGGAATCATGCCAATGCAAACTTTCACAGACTCTTTTATAACTCATCCAAATGATTGCCTAAAAGCTGATAAAACACCTTATAAAGTCTTTACTCCATATTATAATAACTTAGAGTTTATTTGGAATTCATATAGACTTGAAGAGTTTAAAACAAATGAAAATTTGAAATTAATCTCTTTTGATTATGAGTTTATTCCAACTTTAAATGAAATGGGCTTTGAACTTCAAAAATTACCAGATCTTTTACAAAAAAGTGCAGATGAATTACTTGAAGAGTTTGGTCAAAAAATAGATAATTACAAAGTTGATAGGGATTTTTTCGATAAAAATGCAACTTCAAATCTAGCTGTTCATTTAAGATTTGGTTTAATTTCTCCAAGGCAAGCTTTTAATAAAATAAAAGAGCTAAAAGCCAGAACTGAAAACAAAGAGTTTTTTATTAGAGAGCTTTTTTGGCGAGAGTTTTATAACTATATTTTGTTTCATTTTCCAAAAAGTGAGTTTCAAAATCTAAATAAAATAAAAGTAAATTGGAATGAAGATGAAAGCGTTTTTCAAAAATGGTGTGAAGGAAACACAGGTGTTCCAATAATTGATGCTGCTATGAGATATTTTAATCTTACAGGAACAATGCACAATCGCCTTAGAATGATAGTCTCTTCATATCTAACGAAAAATTTACTTGTTGATTGGAAAAAAGGAGAAAGATATTTTGCTTCTAAATTGCTTGATTATGAAGCAAGTTCAAATGTAGGTTCTTGGCAATGGGCAGCAAGTACGGGGGCTGATAGTGTTCCATATTTTAGGATTTTTAATCCATATTTACAATCGGCAAAATTTGACAAAGAAGCTATTTTTATTAAATCTGTTTTAAAAGAGTTAAAAGATGTGCCAGCAAAACAAATACATAGTGAAAATGGCGTTCAATCAAATATATTTTTAGATTATCCAACTCAGATTGTAAGTATTGAATTTTCAAGAAAAAGAGCAATTGAAGAGTTTAAAAGAGCAAATAATGAAAAAGATTGATATTGCAATTGTAGGTTCTGGAATTGGTGGAAGTTTGATTGCTGCTTTAAATAAAAACAAAGACATAGTAGTTTTTGAAAAAGACCACAATCTTGGAGGTTGTGCTTCAACTTTTAAAAGATTTGGACATTACTTTAATTCTGGAGCCACAACTTTTGTAGGATATGAGGATGGTCATATTATTAAAAATATTTTTGATAAAGTTGGTTTAAAGCCTGATATTTTACAAAGTAAAATTGCCATTAGAAATATCCAAGGAAATAAAAAAGTAGATAGAGTTCAAAACTTCGAAGAGTTTTTAAGCCAATTAAATAGTGTTTATTATCACAAAAACAATAGAGCTTTTTGGACAAAAATAAAAGAGATTGATGAAAAGTTTTGGAAATTAAAACATATCTATTTTGCAAAATATTCTTTAAAAGCTTTTTTTAAATCTTCAATTTTTGTAGCTGAACTTTTAAAAGAGTTTAAAACAGATTTATTAATAAGTGCTCAAAAATTTATAAATGATACTTTACCAAATATTAGCGATGAATATAGAGCTTTTATAGATTCACAGCTTTTAATCACACTTCAAACTACATCAAAAAATGCGACACTATTATCAATGAGTTTAGGATTATCATATCCATTTCATAAGGTTTTTTATGTAAATGGTGGAATGGGAAAACTAATTGAAGATTTATTAAAAGATGTAAAAGTAAATAAAAATGAGCAAGTAATTTCTATCGTTAAAAATGAGAAACAATATCTTTTAAAAACCACAAAAGATGAATATTTATGTAATAAAGTAGTTCTAAATTCAACTATTTTTGATAGTTCAAAACTCTTTATAGATGAAGATATAAAATCATATTTTCAAGGTTTTAAATTTGGTGACCAAAGTGCTTTTGTTGTATATGTGAAATTAGATATAAAAAAAGAGTTTTTACACCACTATCAAATAGTTTTAAAACAAAATATTCCAAACTGCATCTCAAACTCATTTTTTGTCTCTTTTAGTGATGTAAATGATGAAAAAATGTCAAAAAATGGATTAAGTCTCACAATCTCAACTCACTCAAAAGCAATTTTCTGGGAAGGTTTAACAAAAGAGGAATATGAGCTAAAAAAAGAGCAAACAAAAGAGTTTATTATTCAAGAATTTCTGAAATATTTTGACACTATAAAAAAAGAAAATATTACATCAAATTTTGCAGCAACTTCAAAAACTTTTTACTCTTTTATAAATAGAACAAATTGCGGTGGAAAACCAATAAATATAAAATCAGCCTTTAGTTTGCCGAGTTGTAACACACCATTTGAAGGTTTATACAATGTTGGAGATACAGTTTTTGCAGGACAAGGATGGCCTGGGATTGCTGTTGGAGTTGGGGTTTTAAATAAGGAATTGAATAAAATATAATAGATTTATATTAATTAGCTAGAATAATATAAATAATAAAAGTTAGAAGGAAAAATAAGTTAATGCTTTTATTTAAATATGTAAGCAATCTTGATTATATACTAAAAGATGGATATATTAGAGCTACTCAATTAAGTACATTAAATGACCCCTTTGAAGCAAACTATGATGAAAATGGTTTAAAACAATTAGTAAGAGAACTTGATGATTTTTATGATTTTGATGTAGTAGATTATATTGAAAAAGAAAAACATAAAATTGGTGTTATAAGTTTTAGTGAATCAAAAGATAATCTTTTGATGTGGAGTCATTATGCCAATGAGCATAAAGGTGGATTAATAGCATTTCATTTTTATGAAAGTTCAATAATTAGTGATTTAGTTTTAATTGATGGTACTTTTGGCAAATCTGTTTTTGATGGTAACTGTATACCCGTAAAATATAGAAAACAACCTATTTATAAAATTGATAAATTTGATAGGGATTATTCAAATATTTATGCACTGGGCATAGATAGACTTTTATATGAAATCTTTCAACAAAAAAGTGACGAATGGATTTATGAAAAAGAACATAGAATTGTTTTAAAACTTGAACAAGCTGATAGAATTGTAATTGATGATGAAGATATAAAAAAGTATGAATATAAAAAAGAAATCTTATTTGAAAAATTAATAGAAAACAATATACCTATTGAGAATAATGTTATAGAGTCTACAAATAATAAGCTTTATATTTATTTGGAAAAAATAGAAGATAAAAGTTATAGAGGGATTTTTGCAAGATTTTTTGCATCATTGGCAAAAGATAATCCTAATATAGTTTTTTTATTTAAAATTTCAACTTCACATATTTTTTCAATTGCTTATGGACATAGAAATGAAAATATTGAAGAGTACAAAATAGAAGATAAATATATGTATTTTGAGATGTATAAAACTAATATTGATAAATCAAATTATACTTTGGGATTTGAAAAAATTAAAGAGGTAATGAATTAAATGCAAAAAGTTGAATTAAAAATAGCACAAAAAGATTGGTTTTATATCATAATAATTGGTGCTCTTTTTGGATTTTTTATTTCTTTATGTTTTTATTTTGTAAGTTACGATTTACAAAATATTTCAACGATAGTTTTTAGTACGGGAACTGCTATTTTTATCTCGTTATTTGCTTTTCTTTTAATAACTATTTCAAATAAATTTATTCTTCCAAAGGTAAATAAAAAATTTTGGTATTTGATTAGTTTTGTGTTTTCTTTTTTATCTGGATTTTTGGGTTTTAGTTTTTCTTTTCTTCTTTTTTCTTTGGGTGATTTTAAGATTTTGCATATTATTTCTGCTTTTTGGATTTATATTTCTATTACTATTGGATTTTTAACTTTTTTGGTTGGATTGATTTTGCATCAGTTTATATCTATGAAATACAAAAATGAAGAGATAAAAACGCAAATTTTAGAGACAAAATTAAAAGCTTTGGAAAATGAACTTAATCCTCATTTTTTATTTAATGCTTTAAATTCAGTTTCTGAGTTGATTTATCAAGACCAAAAGAAAGCTGAAAATGCAGTGATTGAAATATCGAAATTTTTACGAAATGCTATAAATAAAGAGAGTTTGATTACTCTTGAGACAGAACTTTCTATGGTAAAAACCTATGTAAATATTGAAAATGTGAGATTTGATGAAAAAATAGTTTTAAATATAGAGAATTTTAGTGAATTTAAAAATACCAAAATACCAAAGTTTTCAATTCAACTTTTAGTAGAAAATGCCATAAAACATGGATATTTGGGTAAAGTCTTAAATGTAGATATAAACTTTTCAAAAGACAAAATAAGAGTACAAAATGATGGTAAAATAGCTAATATTGTGAAATTTGGAACGGGTTTATCAAATCTTCAAAAAAGATTGGAACTTCAAAAAGTTGGCAATTTATCGTTTGAAAAGTTAGATGATAAGATGTTATTTGTAATAGAATTAAAGGATAAAAATTGAAAATAATGATTGTTGATGATGAGAGTTTAGCTTTAAGCAGATTAAAAAGGTTATTAAATGAAAATGGAATTGAAGATATAACAGCTTTTGATAATCCAATAGAGGCTCTAAAAGAGATAACAAAAACAA
>JBBRXF010000017.1:0-27823 GCA_038248665.1 Campylobacterales bacterium
ATGATTTTTTCATAATTCAATCTTAAAACTATAAATCTTTTTTTTGATATTGCTATTTTCTAAACTATAAGTTCTTGAAAATATTGTTGTATTTATATTATTCAAATCACTTTGTATTGATTTTGATTCAACCTTATCATCTTTTATTGAAATCTTAATATCCTTAAGCTCTCTTCTTACATCATCATTGGAATATTGATATTTCTTATCTAAAAAAATATCCTCATTTTTATTTGATATTTCATCATTAAAATCTACTGCTAAAAGAATATACTCATTTGCTTTGGTATTTTCATTGCTCTTTGAAACTAAAAAGATATTCTCACTTTTTATTTTAAGTAAAGCAATCATTACAACACTTAACATCACAATTGCAATAATTACTTCCATCAAAGAAAAAGCTTTCTTCACTATTTTATACCAATTCTTACAACTTCAGAAGCTGATGTTTCACCAAATTCTAGCATCATTTTTAGTTGTTTATCTAAGCTTATCATTCCATTTTTAATAGCCATCTTCATCAAAGTATTATCATCAACATCACCTTTTAAATACTCTTTAATTTCATCATTTATAATAAACAGTTCTCCAATGGCAACTCTTCCTTTATATCCAGTAAAATTACAAGATTTACAACCAACAGGTTTAAATATAGTTTTATTTGAATCAAATCCAAAAAGATTGTGAGAAGCCAATGAATCATCGGCGCATTTACAATCACTACAAAGTTTTCGTACTAATCTTTGAGCTAAAACTGCTAAAAGAGAAGATGAAATCAGAAATCTTTCAACTCCCATATCAATAAGTCTTGTAATTGCAGCTGGCGCTCTATTTGTATGTAGAGTTGAAAAAAGTAAATGTCCTGTAAGTGCTGATTGAACAGCAATAGATGCAGTTTCATTATCTCTTATTTCTCCAAGCATTATAATGTCTGGATCTTGTCTTAGAATTGATCTTAGACCTGTTGCAAATGTAAGTCCTACTTTATTATTAACTTGTATTTGTGAAAATTTATTTGATTTATATTCAACTGGGTCTTCAACTGTAATAATATTTTTTTCCTCACTTACCACTTGATGTAAAAGTGAGTGTAAAGTTGTAGATTTTCCACTTCCTGTGGGACCAGTTACCAATACCATTCCATAAGAATTTTCTAATACACTTTCAAGTTCATCGGTTATATATGAAGGAAAACCTAACTCTTTGATACTTAAAATATCTTCACTTTGCATCAAGATTCTCATAACAACTCTTTCACCATAAAAAGTAGGAAGAATTGAAATCCTAATATCTAAAGTTTTTCCTGCAACTTTTATTTGCGTTCGTCCATCTTGGGGAACTCTTTTTTCACTAATATCAAGATTTGAAATAACTTTTATTCTTGAAATAACTAAAGACATAATATTTTTATCAAGTTCTATATGTTTTGTTAAAACTCCATCAACTCTGTATCTCACTTCAGCTTTAAACTCATGCATTTCAATATGAATATCAGAAGATTTTTTTTTAATCGCTTGATAAAAAAGTGAATTTACAAATTTAATAATTGGAGCTGATTCTTCTGATGTTAAAATATCACTTCCAACTTTTAGAAATTCACTAACAGAAAAATCTTCATCACTTAATGTTGCATCTTCTTGTTCTTGCTGGACAGCGCTCATCTCTTTATCTGTTTTTATCTCTAAAAATTTATTATAAAGTTTTTCAAAAGAGATGTCATCTAAAAAAACTATCTCTTCTCTTGAGTCAAGTTTTGATAGATAATCTAAAGAGATACTCATATAATCTCTTGAAAGAGCGATTACAATTAGCTCATCTATTTTTGTATATAAAATATAGTTTTTTAAGGCTGTTGTATAATTATTTGCTTCATCAAAAGGGATTAAATTTAGATTATGGATTTCATTTATATTCATTTTATTGCCCTAAAACTTCTTTTACTCTTTGTTCATGGTCAAATTTATTATCAACTACTTGATTTGAATCTTTACTTTTTAGCTCTTTTAGCTGATTATTTAATTCAGTAATTTTTTTTTCTCTTTTTTGAGTATCTATTTTTTTCTTAATTGCATCTTCTTTTAATCTTATTAAAGAATCTTCTAAATATTTATCTTCCATCCCTTTAAGTTCAGCTAACTGATTTCTAACGTAAGTTATATCTTTTGCTTTTGGTATCATATATGGAGTAATAATAACTACTAAATTATTCTTTTTCATTGTTGTTGAATCATTTGTAAATAAGCTTCCAACAATGGGTATTTCACCTAAAAGAGGAACTTTTTGGATTGTTGATTCATTTTTATTTTCGATTAATCCTCCAATTATTACACTCTCTCCATTATTTAAAATAGCTGTTGTTTTAATCTCTTTTTTTAAAGTATCAGGATTACCACTAGCAGTTTGAGTAGTTTTAATTCCCTCTAATAATGTACTTATTTCAAGGGTAACTTTTGATTCACTAGAAATTCTTGGTTTTACTTTTAGAGTTAATCCTACATCTTCTCTTTGATAATTTTTTCTTTCTGTTCCGCCATCTGTTACAGAACTTGATGTCTGAATAGAGATTTTTTCACCCACATAAATTGAACTCTCTTTATTATTAACGGCTAAAATTGATGGTTCAGAAACTACATCTAAAGCACCATTTTGTTTTAATAGATTTAATGAAGCTCCCAGTGCTAAACCTGATTTAATATTAGGAATGTCTAAACCAATTAAATTTGTAACATTTGTAATTAAAGATTTGTCTCCTCCATTTAAATTTGAAGAAAAAGTTGCAAGTCCATTACTTCCTGATGTTCCACCAAATATTCCATATTGAACTCCAATATTATCAACTAACTCATCATTTACTTCAATGATTCTAGCTTGTACATAAACTTGACCTTTTTCTTTATCTAATTCTTCTACTAATTTACTAATATAATCAAGTTCATCAGATGGTCCCATTACAACTATTGCATTTGATTCTTCATCTGCTGAAACTAAAGGTTTACTATTTGGATCGGTATATGTTTTTTTACCTACGATTGAATCTAGTATTTTTATCACATTTACAGCATCAACATTTTTTAAAGAGAAAACTTTTACTTCTCTTTTTATTAAAGAACTATTACTATCGACATTTTTTATATATCTAGCTAGATAGTTTATATTACTTTTTTCACCTATTATTACTACAGAGTTATTGTCTTTATTATCAATAATTGATACTTTTTGTGTTTCAACTTTTTCATTGAATTTTGATTTTGCAATTGCATCTAAATTCTTTTTAGCTTCACTTGCATCAATATTCTTTAATTCAACAATTACTGTATCTTTATTTGCTCCTGAAGTCATGATATTTACAACTTCTTTAACTGTTGAAATGTTATCTTTGAAATCTGTAATTACTAAGGCATTTGAATCTTTATTAGTAACTAACTTTCCCTCTTTTGAAATAAGATGTCTTATTTTTGATGCAACATAATCAACATCAGCATCTTTTACTGTAAAAACTTCTGTTACCATCCAATATAAATCATCTTTAGGAGTGTTATTTGCAATGGGAAGATTACTATTTGCACTCTCATTTAGTTTAACAATTCTTAACATCTCATTACTTTGAACTAATGAATAACCCTTATCTTCAAGTACAAAACCTAAAATTTTTATCAACTCATCTTTATTCACAGGTTTATTTGAAACAAAGTCAACATTTCCTTTTATATCTTCTGTAATTAAGATATTTTTATCTATTATTTTAGAAGTAATCTTTACTAAATCCATAATCTTCAAATCTTTAAAATTTATATTTATTTTTTCTTCAGCATTTAAAGTAAAAACAAATACTCCTATCAACAAAATCTTACTAATTAATCTCATAATTCAACTCCACTACTTCATTTTTTCTTAAAACTTCAATATTAAAATAAGTTGCATCTTTAACATTGTTATAAATTTTCATGGCATCAGCATAAGAGCTTAATGTATTATTATTAATACTCTTTATTGTATCCCCATCTTTTAAACCAATTTTCTCAAAAACAGAATTTTTTGTTATCTTATTTATTTTGAATCCCTCAATTTTATTGCCATTTTTAATCTCATCTATTGTTATATCTTTCCAAACTTTATCTATATTTGAAATATAAGAGTTCAGATAATTTCTACTAATTATTGCTCCATTATTTTTTATAATTATTTCTTGGTTTTGATTATTTGAGGGGTCGATAATAGTTAAATTATCACTATCTTCTTCATTTATTTCTAATTTAAACTCTTTATTGTCCTTTATAAAAAGTACAAAATTCTTATAAAATTTAAAAAGTATATATCCATCAATTTGTTCACCTTGAGCTAAAATAAAACTATTTTCCCCTGATTTTTCTTCTATAGTTATCCAACCAACATCATTATTAACTAAATAAATGGCTTTTAAATTGTACTTTGAAAGAGTCTGTATAGTCTGTTTTAAATTTTCATCATCAACTTTTTTATCTATATTTTTTATAGTTGAGTAAAAAGCATATTTTTTATAATCTAAAAATAAAGAGTTATTTTTTACAAAATCAACACCGCTTTTTGGAAGATAAAAAAAGATTACACTATCTACTAAAAAAGCAAATAAAATCACATATATCAAAGGCAAAAATTTTTGGAATAGAGTATTAAAATTTATATACATAAACATACCTTTCATTTTCAAGTTTCATGTATAGTAAAAGTTTACTATATGAATTTTTCATCAAAGCCGAAGCATTTAGTTCAATTCTAATTTCTCTTTTTAAAATATTTATATCTCCACTTAATTCACCAAAAGTTCCACTTGATTTAATATTGATTTTATTAAAATCCAAAATAGAGTGTTCAAAAATAACTTCATTTATTGGAGTTGGAGCAAAAGAACTTAAAGTATCTAAAAAATTAATATTTTTAAAAATAACTTTTGATTGAAATAAATATGTTTTAAAAGTAACATCATCTACTTTTGCCATAATAATTTCTTGATAAAAAATATCTGCATTTAGCACAGAAAATGAAAATAGTTTCTCTTTTTTTGTTTCATTTGAAACTACAATTTGACTTTTTTCTAACTCTTTTTCCAAAAGATTATAAAAAGACTCTTTTGGTAAAAAGATTATAAAAAACACAATAAAAGCAAAAAGATATAAAAAGAGTTTTAATATTTTTTTCATTATTTGATACCTATTTCTAAATTTATAGAGTTTTTATCTACTTGCATTTTCTTGATTATTAGTTGTTTATTTAAAATCTTATTTAAAAAAATATCCAAGATTTCTGGGTTGGCTGAATCAATTTTTATTTTAATAAGCTCTTTTGTTGAACTTCTTGAAATCTGCTCAATTGCGAAAATCTGACTTTTTAAAATCTCATCTAAGATATTATTTACATACTTTTCATTTGTCCAAGTATTTACTGAATTTTTAAACTCTAAAGCTTTACTTTCTAACTCTTTTGTCTCTTCAACTTTTTTGTAATAGTTTTTTTTCCCATTTGAAATTGAATAAAAAGATAAAAAAACTATTGTAATAAAAAGTAAGATTATGTATAAAGGATTTAATCTATTCATAACTGAACCTTTATATTTAAAATTAAGTTATTTGAAGTGTCTGAAATTATTTTATATTTTTTTGATATATAATCTTCAGTTTTTTTCTTATCAACAGTTAAAAGATTTATTTCTAATACCTCACCTTGTAATGTTAGGTCTTTTATATCAATACTACTATTTACCAAAATATAAAATAAGGCTTCTCTTTTATTTATCTCTTTTTGGGCAATAGTTGTATTTGCTTTTATTATTGAATCAATTTGAATTGTGCTTGAAGGAAGATTGTTTGTGAGTTTAATTCTCTCTATTTTTTCATCAAGTTTTGATATTTCATTTTCATAAACAAAATATTTAGAAAAGTTAATTGTAAAAATAATCGTACAAATAATCAAAACCATATAAATTTGTTTTGAACTCAAAAAGTTATTGTAAAACTTTATATCTATTTTATTTGAAGATAGATTTATATTTTCAATGAAATCATTTAAAACTACTTTTTGATTTAATACTTCATTTGGAACTTTTACTAAAATATCATCACTTGTATATAAAAAGCTTTTATCCCCTACACAAAACTCTCTAAAATTCTTACACTCATTTTGTGCAAAATAGATAGCATTTACCAAAGATAAATTAATACCAGAGTTTTTTACAGCTTCAAATATTTGTTTATTTATATATGCAAAACATATATATTTATTCTCTTTTATTTTTATTACTTGATAAGAGAGTTTATTTGTTTCTTCTAAAATATCCTCAAATAATGCTGGTATTACAGCTTTTGCCTGTGTTATATTTTTTACAGGTATATCAAATACTCTAACCCAATAAAACTCAGGTGATAAAATAATATCTACCTTTGAAATTTCATCTATTTTCATGTTAGAACATAAAAAAACTTTTTTATTTTTACTTGAAACTAAGCTCAAAATATTCTACTCCTCCATTTTTATTTAATATATAATATGCTTTTACAAACTGTTTTAAATATTCTACTTTTACGAATAGTTCATAAAAAAGAATCTCTTTTTTTTCATCATTAATAGCGGTATCTTTTTTATCAAATTTTATAAAACCTAAATAATCTTTTAAATCTAAAATTCGTTTGTCAGGGCTCTCTTTTTTTACACTTACTAATAAATCATTTAATTGTGTGTAGTTATTTATATCTTGCTTATCTTTCATCAAATATTTAAAAGTTTCAGTATCATAAACACCATTTTCAATAAAAAACTTTTTCAAATAAACATAATCTTTTTCATCCTTGCTTTTTAAAAGATTGATATTATATTTGTCATACTTTTTAAGTGTTACTATGATTTTTGCCTCTTTTAAAACTATTGGATAATCCACATCTAAATAAGAACTAATATCATTTCCTTGATTTTGAGATAAAATTTTTGATACTTCATCTTTTGCATTATTTATAAGAAAAATTATTTGTGTTTTAGTAAACTTACTATTTTGCTCATTTATATAAGAGTCTGTATCTTTAAGATTTTGGATAATCAATAATGAAACGGCTGCTATAAAAAACAAAGAGATAAGTAAAACAATAGATTTTTTCATCTTAACCCAAATTCATAGAGAAGATTGGTAAAAGCATTGCAATTACTATAAATCCAATTGTTGAACCCACAAAAAGCATAAAAATAGGTTCTAATAAAGCTAAAAATATATCTGTTTTATCTTTATTTGCTTCGTTATATAAAGAGGCTAAATTATTTAAAATTTGAGCCAATTTACTTGTATCTTCTCCAATTGCAATTGAGTGGATAAATGCTTCATCAATTTTATATATTTTATTATTGCTAAGTAACACAGAGAGTTTTTTCCCTTCAACTACACTTTTTGAAGCTTCAATAAAAACTCTTTTTATTACAGAATTTTTTAAAATATTTGCACCTAAGTTTATGGCTTGAACTATTGGAACTCCTGATTTTATTAATATAGAGTTCATATAAGAAAATCTTGAAAGTTCACCTTGTTCTATCATTGTTGAAAAAAATGGGATTTTTAAACAAAACTTATCAAAGGCGTATTTAAAAGTTTTTGATTTTTTCAGTAAAAAGATAAATCCGCTAATGATTACAATAAAAACTAAAATCACATAAGCATAATTATTTGAAAAGAAATCTCCTAAAGCTATAACTATTTTTGTACTTGTTGGAAGTTCTTGATGTATTTGAGTAAATATATCTGTGATTTTTGGAACGATGAAACTTAACATAAATCCCACCATAAAAAAAGATATAAAAAGAATAAACAAGGGATAAGCCATAGCTGAAGCCACTTGTTTTTTGATTCTATCTTGCTCCTTTAAAAAAGTTGAAAGTTCCAATAACACAGATTCAAGTAATCCACCATTTTCACTTATTTTTATTGATTGTTTATAAAATTCTGGAAGTTTTAGTACATTTTGAGAATCTAAAGCTAAATAAAAAGTTTTTCCTTCATCCAAATATGTGGCAATTGATTCAAAAAAAGAACTTAAAGTTTTGTCATTTTTATATCTTTGTTTTAATAAATCTATTGATTGAATTAAAGAAATTCCAGAATTTAAATAGATACTTAAATCTCGACTTAAGTATGATAAATTGGCTAAATTGATACTTTTTTTTCTTTTAAAAGAGAAATTTGATAAAGAAAAAATCTCTTCTTCCAAAGAAATATGTAAAATACCCTTTGCTTTTAGTTTTAGTTTTGCCTCTTCTAGTGAAGCTGCTTCAAGTTTTGATTTGACTTTCAAACCATTTGAATCAAAACCATTATACTTAAAAAGCATCTTTCACCTCTGTTTTATTTATATTAAAAACTTCAAAACTTTCATTTAAAGATTTATATATTTTAGGTTTTGTAAAAATTGAATTAAAAACAAAAATGTCACTGTCTAAAGTATCAGCTATAAACTCATTTGTTTTATAATCACTATTTATTTTCAATTCAAAAATTACATTGTGATTTACATTATCAACTCTTAACTCTTCAAACTCTACTTTTCTTTCATCTGAGTTGTATTCGTATATATCAGGTTTTGTTTTGAAAAATTTTGTTACTTTAAACTCTTTATCTAGGATTCCATCTTTTTTTATATAACAAGAAAAATCATTTTCAATACATAAAAAAGATAACTCTTTTTCAAACTCAAAATTGTTGAATAAATACTCTTTCAAATTTGATAAAGTCATTTTTTTTTCATCTTCTTTCATCTTAAAAGTACTATTTGAAAAAACTAAAAAATAGCTAGTAGAAATAAGCACTATTACGATAATTAATTCAATTAGAGTAAAAGCTTTTTTTACCCTAATCAAACCCATATTTAGTTGCCACATTTTGACAAATATATATCATCTTGGCTATTTTCTTTTTTATCAGCGCCAAATGATACTAAATCAAATCCATCTTCATTTGCCACATAGATGAATTCTTTCATCCATGCATCTTTTGGAGTTTTTCCGTCTTCAAAGTATTTTTTTTCAACTAAAAGTTTTAATCCCTCTTCAGTTTTTGGGTAACTAGAAGTATCAAGTTTGTACATTTTTAACGTTTGAGCGATACTTTTCATTTGAATACAAACCAACTTATTTTTTGCTTCATCACTTTTACCAGTTAAGTTTGGCAAAACAAAAGCTGCAAGTAAACCTAAAATGATAATAACAACCATTAATTCCATTAAAGAGAATGCTTTTTTCAAAATTTGTACCTTCTTTATTTTTTCAATTTAGAAGGAGATTTACCTTCGTTAATAAGAATACTTCGTATACCTAAAACAACAAACAATAGATTATTTATTAGGAACAAGCTTTAAATCAGGATATTTTTCTCTAAAAATACGCTCATTTTCGTTCTTAATTATTGTTCCATCAATAGAGTTTTTATTCCCTTGTTCTATATTTTTTTTCCCAGCAGTCACATTCTCATTTCCCTCTTTTACTAACTTTTCACCATCTTTTACCGATTTTTGACCATTTTTTATCATATCATCACCTGATAGTTTTAGATTTGATCCTCTATCCCATTCTTTGGCTAAAGCTCTTTGCTCTAAGCTTGCTTCTTTTTCATCCTGTGCATGCATACGCATAAAATCAGCTGTTGTAGGTGTTTTATCTGCACATCCAGAAAGTGTCATAATCACAAGAGTAGTAAGTGTTGCTAGTTTAAAATTTTTCATTTAATTTCCTTATATTTTATATATTTATTTTGAAGTTATATTGCTAAAAACTGTTTTCTTAATTTTAAACAGTAATCTAAAAATATTACTCTGCCTATTGTTGAATTATTTCAAGCAAAACTCTCATGTTAGCTTTTGCTGCTTTTGAATTAATATTACTTGGATCAACCTCAGGTATTGCAGGTCTTGTTTCTCCATATCCAATAACAGAGATTTTATCTGTTGTAAAAAGGTTTTCTTGAACTAGATAATCTTTAACAGCTTGAGCTCTTCTTTCACTCAATGCTTGGTTATATATTTCAGTACCACTTTCAGATGTATATCCAGCTACTCGCATTCTAATTTTAGGGTTTTCTTTTAATTGAGTAATAACTTTTTTAAGTGCATCTCTTGCCTCTTTACTAAGGCTAGACTTATCAAACTCGAAATGGATATCCTCAAAAACAAGAACAACTGATTTGTCTTGTTTTACACTTTCTCTTATCTTTTCTTCAGCATCTACAGCTGTTACAATAATAAGTATTTCCTCTTTTTTTGAAATAATTGCAATAACTTTTTCTTCTTTTGCAACAGGAACAACTTCTTTTTTCACACCAAATTTATAAATAAGACCTATTGAGAAAAGATCTATATCTCCATCATTACCAACTGCATCATTAATTCGATAACGTTCTGCTTCTAATCGTAATGCTAAGGCGTTAGTTACTGCGTATTGAAGTCCAGCACCAAACTTATAATTCAAATCATTTTTTTTGGGACTATTATCTGATATAGAGATATTTCCTGTTGTTCCAAAAGAGTCTTTTGCTTGGGCATAATTTGCTCCAATTCTTGCAAATGCAGAAAAGTCTTCTGTAATAGGCAAAATTGCAACAGCATCAAGATTTAGACCCATAACTTTAATATTACCATCTAAGCTTCCATTGGGAGTTGATAATGAATAATCAAATTTACCAAGATTAAAATAACCACCCTCTAGGGCAAAATTTTTATTGAATTGATAACCTCCAAAAAGCTTGTAACCAAGGTCCTGTTCATCATCACTATATGAGTAGTTTGTTAAATTTTGAGTAATTTTATCTTTATCTATATTTGCGGTTGAAATACCCATATTACCGCCCATGTACCAGCCTTCATTATAATCTGTCGTCGTTTGCGCCATCAATGGATTCGCAAAGGTAACAAACAGTAAAAAACTAGCTGATTGTGTAGCTCTTATAACTGTAGTTTTCATATTTTTTTCCTATTAAGTATTAAGACTTCCTACTAAATATTGTAAATATTGTAGGAATAATCTTATGTATTTTGATACAAACTATCTTATGATCTTTTTTTACTCACACCCTACAGGTGCATTTACATTTCCAGGTACCGAAACACGGTTAGAATCAAATACAAATGCGCCATCTGTAAAAGCACCGGCAAATAATCTACCACATGAGCTTGATCCATTTACCATTGTAATATCTCTATAAGCAAGTATGTTACCATTCCAAATAGTACTTGTTTGCAGTGTGGCATCAGATCCAGCTTGCCAATAAACATTTGATGCTTTTGCACCGTTTACTAATATTATATGAGCACTAGGCATCGTACCAACAGTTGAAGCTGATTGGAAAACAAAGGTAGCATTTGCATCACCTTGTGCATCAAGAGTCAAATCACCAGTTATAAGAATAGATGTATTAGATGTATACACACCAGTGTAGAAGAGATTATCTCCCACAACTAGTGGATTTCCTGTTGGAGCACCTAAAGTAGTTCCAGCTGCTATTGCAGTACCTCCTGGCATATTTGCAGGAGTAATACTAAGATATGCTGCACGTAAATCATCTGTAACATTTTGCGCAGTTGTTGTATCTGGATAAGGTGGAGTTTTACTAACTACTATTCCATTAATTAAAGGAACCCTAGTTGGACCGCCACAAAGACCAATCCCACCAGCACCATCAACTGGAACACCATTACATTCAGCAGTTGGATTTAACACAACATCCCCATCTATTTGTGTTGTAGGCAAGGTAGGAGTGTTAGTTATTCCAGCAGTTGCAGCAATTCCATATGGTGAAGATAGACCAAGTGCCACAATTTCTGGTGGTATGGTTGGTGTAGCCGTTGTTGTAAAAATCCAAGTATAATCATTTAGCATTGCAGTACCTGCTAAATCTTTTGATACAGTTGTAATTGTGGCAGTGTAACTAGTATTTGCTAGCAAATTCGACGTCGGTTTAAAAGCAGCAATTTTGTTGAGTACAGAGTACGTTACAGTTCCAGCTATATTAACAGCAGGGTCATTTGTTTTTTTCACACTAAAAGTTGCTGGTGTAGTTGCAGTGATTGATGATGACATCATTGCCTCACTAAAAGTTGCAGTAATTAATTTTGTGATTGATACATTAGTAGCACCATTTATTGGACTAGTTGAAGTAACTTCAGGAGGAATTGTGTCTAGAATTTGTCCTGTTGTAAATTTCCAAATATAGTTATTTAAAAGTGCAATTCCATCTGCACTCTTAGCACTAGTGCTAATAGTAGCAGTATAAACAGTATTTAGCAGTAGGTCTGCTGAAAGTGTAAGATTTGCCACTTTATTTGCATAGCTAACTCCTGACACAGGCGCAGTTAGATTATTCTCGTCCACGAGTGTAAAGCTAGTTGTAGTCAGTGTTGTCAAATCCATTGGCATACTAAATTCGGCTGTAATATTCTTAAGAGTATAGCTCACATTTGTATCATTATTCGCAGGGGTAACAGCAACTACCTCAGGAGCAGCAATGTTGGCACCTTGTCCAAGAATTGGAGATCCACTACTACTACCTCCACCTCCACCACATCCACTCACAAGGATGCTCACTATTATTGCTATAAACCAAACAATAACTCTTTTTTGAATTGTTTTCGACATTTTAACTCCTTTAACAACAAATTAATATTTTTAGATTTGTATTAATGAATATAGTATCTTGAATTAGCTAGCAAATATAGTCATGAAAAAGGAGTAGTAAGGTAAGAAAAATCCTATATGAGATGTCGCTTGGATTGCTAAAAAAATAGTTTTAAGTTAAGCCAAGAGGAGATGTCTAAAAATAAACATACCTCTTGTTTTAGATAGTATAAGTCAGGCTTTTTTAAGTACACTGATTAGATATAACAAAAGTACAGCTCCAATAGTAGCCATAAGTATAGAACCTATTAATCCGCCTGTTGTTATCCCAAAAAGTCCAAATACAAAGCCACCCAATATAGAGCCTAATATTCCCACGATAATATTACCTATAACTCCAAAGTCTCTTCCTTTGGTTATGTTGCCTGCTAACCATCCAACTAGCGCACCAATTGCTAAAAATATTATTAAGTTAATGATATTCATAATGTCTCCAATTTTAGTATTGTTTGAAATCAGTCAGTTTTTTTCTCTATATATTTAGCACCGTCATTTACTTTATCTTTACTCCATTCTGTACCTTTTGCGGTATCCTCTTTCGCACCTTTCCATGTTCCCTCACAACCACTAGCTACGAGAACCATAAGTATAAGTATTATACTTGTTAAACTTTTTTTCATTTCATATCCTTTTTGTTTATACACATTTTTTCTATAGATTGTATTTCTTTATTTAGTTTTAGGTATTCTTTTCTTGAATACCTTCTACTAGCTAATCTTCTTATTTAGTTAAAAACGAAGATTTACACCAACATACCACATACGAAGATTATCCGCACTCACATCGACACCAAGAATAGTATCTTCACCATCTTCAACTAAATAGCGATAACCACCATCAATTTCGATATTATCAATGATACGAACGATTGCACCAGCTTGAGCACCATAGTGCATTCCACTAAGATCTAGGTTTATTCCCGCAGATTCTTCTTCAAGACGAGTATATCCCACAACTGGCCCAACATAAAGTGCAACTGTATTGTCTACAATAGGGGCAATAAAGTCAAATGCCAACGATACACTATCACTGTATTCTACATTTCCAGTTGGTTCTACATATGTATATGAGAATGACACACGACGGTTTTCATCTATATATTGTCCTAATGTAGCAGTATAATGTGTATCATCATGTTTTGACTCAAAATTACCAGAATCAACACTAGTTTTTAATTCAGCATTTCCAACACTCAGACCGATATACGGAACATTAGTTGAAGCCATTAATCCACAACCGGCAAGTAAAGCCACTAAAAGTATTTTTTTCATCATTTGTCCTTTTAAAATAGAGTTCTAAAAGAACTCTTTTATTTTGTTACGCTAAGAGAGTTTGTATTACGAAACCTCTTAGCACCAAAAATATAACGATTCAAGGAGTACAACCGCTGTTGACTTCTTTACGTGTATTATTTATAAGAGTTTGTATCTCAACATCATCTGTAACAACTTGATCAAGTAATTTTAATGCCTCATTTGATCTTCCTGTATGACATAAAAGAACAGCCAGATTGTTCAAAGCAAAGGAATATTTTGAATCAATCAATAATATGTATCGATAAACTTCCTCAGCCTTACTTATTTGCTGTACATTATAATAAGCATTTCCCAATGCAAAAAGTAGAGGAATATAATCTGGCCACCTTTTAATAGCAGTTTCATAAGATAGTATAGCTTCCTTAATCATCCCAATTTTTTCAAAATCATATGCTATGCTCAAAAACTTTTCTGCAGTGGCAGACGCAGGTAGTTGCTGCGGAGGTAAAAGTACAACTCCCCAGTTACCGCTTCTTTGCCATAATGTCGCAAAAGTTCCAATAGGTATTGCTTCATTGGGCATGTCGCCAAAATGCATTAAAATAGTTTGCGTCTTTACATCATATCCCGTTATTACAGCATAGTGCCAAAGCGGATACCAAGAATAAGCTCTGTTGACTAATACAATAACTGGATGATGCTCGCTGAGTTCACGAATAAGTGCATCAAATGTCGGTTCAATTGGATATGCAATCAGACCATCAGCTCTTGCTGTAGTAACAAGCTCTATTTGTAACGTGCCACCTTTTAGAGGAATTAATGTTCGCGCATCTAGCTCGTAGAGTGACATATTTGGAATATAAGACGTATGTAATTGCCAATACAACGAAACCATTTCTATTGAAGTAGAGGCACAAAGTTCAGAACGAGGAGTTATAAAAGGAACATCCATCTTAGATGAACTGTACGTATTGTTTACAGGCAAAGAAAATTTTGGTGCGCAGCCACTTGAAATAATCAAGATGGCTACTGTCAAAAGTAAAGAATTAAATTTACTTGTTTTCAAGGTATTAATTCGTAATAGATTTCGTAAATTTAAAGACTTTTGTTAATCCAAGAACATCTGTAATAAGTAAAACTACAAAAATAAAAACAATAGCACCAATTATTGACATACCAGCATCTGCACCAGCTGGTAATGAATCTATTTGAAGTGCAATTTTTGAAGCTTCTTCATCTGTCATTGAAGAAACTCTTGCCTCAATGGCTTTCGGATCTACACCCAATTGCTGAAACTTCTCGGCCACATCTTCTCGAGATATGATCTGAATAAGTTTTTCTTTAGACGATACTGCCGTAGATTGCCCAAGAATAGCATCAGTAGAAACGATTTGTGCCGACATAACTTGAGTGAATAAAGATACACTCAATATAAATGATAAAATAAATTTTGAAACTTTCATAGAATTTCCTTTTAGATAATTTTTAACAAAAATAAGAAACTAGATTCTTCAAGATGTATTACAGATCTTAAATATTTAAGTTTAATTTAAATTTGTCCATATAAGAATAGAATTATTCTCAACAATGTAAATGATGTTCTTGTTAAAGTATTACTACTCTTTTATTTTTGCAATAGCACTTTTAACATTGGCACTTAGTGAGTTCCAAGCATTCTCTATCTCACCTTTTAAATTTTCCCAAGTGCTTTCGCTAGCTTCACCTAATTCATGTAGCTTAGCTTTAACCATCTCATACGAATCTTCCATATCCTTAATCTCTTTAGCATATTCTAAATTGGCATCAGCCGATAAACCTTTTGCTTTAGCTTTAAGAACTTCTAGTTGGGCTTTTACCAAATCTACTTCAGCCTCTATTTTTTGTTTATATGCATCTTTTGTATTCATATTGCTTTTCCTTTATGTTATGGAGCATTCTTATACAAATTTTTGTAGCCGTTTCCATTCAGCAACAATTGTAAAAGTAGAGCTTATTGTAAGGAGTAATGTCGCCAGCATCTCCAAAAATCTGATTTTCTGTAGCACATCCACTCAACAAGGATGCGTACTATTATGGCTATAAACCAGACAATAACTTTTTTTTGGATAAGTTTTTATACTTATCCCCCTTTACAACAAACTAAATATTTAGAGTTGTTATAATTAGTATGGTAGCCCGATTTAAATAGTAAATATAGTCATGAAAAAGAAAGAGTTTATAGGAAAAATCCTATAGGAGATGTTCACACCTCCTCTAAAAAATTTTTTTGCTTTTGTAATCTTTGAAGCAAGTTTTTTAAATATATTAAAACATTACTCTATTAGATTATTTTCAACAGCATAACGGGTGAGTTCTGCAATGTTACTTATCTGCATTTTTTCAAAGATACGATTTTTGTAAGTGCTTATGGTCTTTGGACTTAAACCTAGTTCCTCAGCAATTTGGTTAGATTTTTCTCCTTTACTAATCATTAGCATAACTTCATATTCGCGTTTTGCAAGTTTTTCATGGGGGAGTTTTTCATTATTTTCATCCAGTGCAAATGCCATTTGTTCAACAAGATTTTCACTAATATATTTTCGCCCTTGTATGACAATGCGTATGGCTTCAATGAGCTTCTCAGGAGCGCTTTCTTTTGTAAGATAACCATTTGCACCAGCTTTTATCATACGCAAAGCATACTGATCTTCTTCATGCATACTTAAGATGAGAATTGGAATCTTGATTCCTTTTCCTCTGAGTGTTTGCAGAGTTTGAAGACCATTGCCATCAGGCATAGAAATATCTAATATTATAACATCACAACATGAGGTATCAAGTTTTTCTAAAACTTCTGCACCAGTAGCAGCTTCAGCATATACATGAATATCATTGGTCTCTGAAAAAATAGTTTTAAGACCTTCTCGCAAGATGGGGTGATCATCCCCTATAAGCACATTAATCATCTATAATCTCCTTTTTGAAGTTTTCAATTTTGATAGTCAAGGTTGTTCCCTTTCCTTCCTGTCCAATTACACTTAGTCTGCCAGCATATGGATAGAGGCGTTCTCTTATTCCTATAAGTCCAAAAGATTTTGGGTTCTCAATTTGTTTTTGAGTCACTCCAATACCATTGTCTGTTATTTGTAAAATGAGTGTTTCATCTTCTTGGGTGAGTGAAATGGAACACTTTGTTGCATTTGAGTGGTGTATTACGTTTGTCAGAGCTTCTTGAAAAACACGAAATAAAACTATTTTAAGATCTTCGTTGAAAAGTGATTCCTCTCCTATGAAGCTTATAGTATATTTTACGTTTGCAGATTTTAGGTATTTTTGCACGTACCATTCCATTGCTGCTTCAAGACCAAGGTCATCAAGAATTAGTGGTCTTAGTTGTGCAACAATACCTCTAACGCTTTGTATTCCTAAGTTTATATTTCCAAGCATAATATCAACTTTTGTCATGAGACCTTGAGAATCTTGTGGTATTTTACGTTTGAGCCACATAAGGTCTATTTTAAGAGCTGCCATAATCTGACCTAATTGATCATGAACTTCTCTTGCCATAGATTTACGTTCATTTTCACGGGCCTGTAGAATCTTTCTTGAGAAATTATGCAGCATTTCATTATGTTCTTTTATGGCTCTGAGTTCTCTAGATTCGCTAATATCAATAAAAATAACCTTCCAAGAAGAGTGTTCTGAAGACGTATTTTTTGAATTAACTGTAATTTGTGTCCAAAAAACTTTTCCTGCGCTATTTTGCATTCTTAGTTCACAGCTTTGTCGTTTTTTGAAGGCTGTAATTCTTTTGCGTAACATATAATAAATATCTTGATCTTCACAGTAGATAAAATTAGTAAAAGATTGATTAATTAACTTCTTGCGTGACGTTGCAAGTATCTGTGCTGATTCAAGGTTTGCCTCAAGAATGAGCCCATCACAATTTAGAGTCAAATAACCCATAGGTGCCATATCGTAAAGTTCAAAATAGCACATTTTTGCATTATAGAGTTCTTCTTGAGTTTTATAGAGCTCTTCATTTTGCATCTCTAATTCTATTTGATAGACATTAAGTTCATGCATTTTTTCAGCTATCTCATTCAATGACATTGATTTTAGTACATCTATAACCAAAGCTGGTTCTTTGAGAGATTTTATTTCTGCCTTCTGTCGTAACTCTGATTGGAGATATTTTTTATTTTCCATAAATATCCTTGTTTTTAGAATTTAGTGCTCTTTCTATGGTTGTGACAGCATAAATCTTTCCCTTTTCATCAAGCAAATAAAAAGGAAAATTTTCCTATGAATAAGTATGTAATTGACAAGTCCTGTATCTAGCGTTTAGTATACCATCAAATTTAGCACTATGTAAATCTTGCACAATAATATGGACACCATAATCTTTGTCTTTAATTTTTTACTGCCCACTTTAGTACTTCATTTAACAATTTCTATTAAACTTAGATTAAGTCTCATAATTCAGATATGATGTGTAAGCATTGTAGTCAAATAAAAATCTTATAAATTATCTTTATAAGTAAAGGAACATATAATGGTATTAAAAGAAAGTAATCTAAAATCAATTGATTATGCGCAAAGTATTATCAACACTGTTCGTGAGCCATTAATAGTTTTAGATCAAGATTTAAGAGTAGTCACAGTTAGTCGTTCTTTTTATGATTTTTTTAAAGTTAATCCAGAAGAGACAGAGGGTCAACTGATTTATGATTTAGGAAATAAACAGTGGAATATCCCCAAATTAAGGGAGCTTCTTGAAAATATTCTTCCACAAAAAACAACCTTTGATGACTACGAAGTTGAACATGACTTTGCAACTATTGGTAGAAAAATTATGCTTTTAAATGCTAGACAAATTAAACAAGCAAGAGGTAAAAAAAGGATTATTCTTTTGGCAATTGAAGATATTACAGAGCGTCGTGAAATAGAAGATGGCTTGGAAAAAACAAGAAAAGAATTAGAAATAATTAAAAAATCTGCTGATGTAGCAAGTGAGTTTGCTGAAAGTGTTATCAATACAGTTAGAGAACCTTTAATCTCTTTAAATCAAGATTTAAGAGTAGTTACAGTTAGTCGCTCTTTTTATGATTTTTTTAAAGTTAAACCTGAAGAGACTGTTGGTCAACTGATTTACGATTTAGGAAATAAACAGTGGAACATCCCGAAATTGAGAGAACTTCTAGAAAATATTCTCCCTAAAAAAACAACCTTTGATGACTATGAAGTTGAACATGACTTTGCAACTATTGGCAGAAAAATTATGCTTTTAAATGCAAGGCAGATTGAACAAGCTAGAGGAAAAGAGCGAATTATTCTTTTGGCAATTGAAGATATTACACAGCGTCGTGAAATAGAAGGGGGATTGGAAAAAGCCCATAATGAATTGACTGAATTAACTATTAAGTTAAAATATGCAGCTCAAGTAAAATCTGAATTTCTTTCAAATATGTCCCATGAACTCCGAACCCCACTTAACTCAATTAATGGTTTTTCAGAAGTTTTATATGACGAAACCTTTGGACCTTTAAATGTTAAACAAAAGCAATATGTAAATAATGTCTTAAGTAGTGGTAAACATCTACTTTTGTTGATAAATCAAATACTTGATATGGCAAAAGTTGAAGCTGGAAAGATGACTCTTACCTTATCACATTTTAATATGACAACTCTTCTTAATGAAATTTCTATGTTAGTAGCCGATTTAGTTTCTAAAAATAAACTTCATATGGTCTTAGAGATTGACAGTGCCATTTCAGATATTGAAGCAGATGAACTTAAAGTAAAAGAGATAATTTATAATCTCCTTTCAAATGCCATTAAATTTAGCCATGCGAATAGTGAAATAGGAATGAAAGCAATAATAGTTGATGATAATATAGAAGTTGTAATTTGGGATAGAGGAATTGGCATCGCAGCTGAAAATATGGAAAAAATATTTGGAGGTTTTTTCCGTGTTGATACCCCATATTCATCTGTAACTGAAGGAACAGGTCTTGGCTTGCCACTTTCTAAAAAGCTCGTTGAGTTACATGGAGGGAAGCTTACAGTGGAATCTGAAGGACTTGAAAAAGGTACTTTAGTTCGTTTTACTTTACCTATACAGCATATTGAAGGAATTTAAATGAAAAATAAAGTTGTTATTGTTGATGATAATGCAAATAATCTATTATTAGAAAAAGACCTTATGGAAATAGCTGGTTTTGAAGTTTATGAGGCTATTAATGCTACAGATGGAATTGCTCTGGTTAGAAAAGAGATGCCAGATGTTATTATTATGGATGTTCGACTTCCAGATATGTCTGGTCTTGAGGCTGTTAATATATTAAGAAAAGATAAAAACATAATCAAGATACCTGTTGTTTTTGTGACTGCCTCAGTTCTAGAAGCTGAAAAACAAGCACTTATAACTATTCCAAATAGTGGATTTATTAGTAAGCCAATAGATACAAGAACTTTTGCAAAAGACATTGGTAAATTCATTAAATAAGTTTTCTGTTACAAAAAAATAAGATATAAAGAGGTAAAAAATTATGCAAGAAAATGCCACAATCTTAATTGTTGATGATCAGCCACAGAATATTGAACTTCTAGAAGCTTATCTTTTCCCATACGGATACAAAATTGTTACAGCTTCAAATGGTAAAGAAGCATTGGAAATTCTTCTTACTAATCAAATTGATTTAGTATTATTAGATGTTATGATGCCAAATATGGATGGGTTTGAAGTTATAAGAAGAATAAGAATAATTGAAGAGTTAAAACAGTTACCAATAATCTTAGTCACTGCTCTACGAGAAACAGAAGATAGAATAAGGGGAATAGAAGCCGGTTGTGATGATTTTATTTCAAAACCTGTTGATAAACACGAGCTATTATCTAGGGTTCGTTCTTTGCTTAAAGTAAAAGCCTATAACGACTTAAAAAACAATTACCAAAAAGAATTGGAAATAGAAGTAGCAAAAAGAACTGAAGAATTAAGAAATGCACTTGATAAGTTAGAAAAAGCTTCACTAGATACTATTTTTCGATTATCAGTTGCAGCTGAATATAAAGATGAAGAAACTGGGCTTCATGTAAAACGTATGAGCCTCTATGCGGAAGCCATAGCACGACAAATGGGATTTGATGAACATAATGCAAGAACTATTCGTTATGCAGCAGTTATGCATGATATTGGAAAAATTGGAATACCGGATAAAATATTATTAAAACCAGGAAAATTTAATGAGGAAGAGTGGGAGATAATGAAGAATCATTCAATCATTGGTGCAGGAATTCTCAAAAATTCTGATGCTGAATTTATAAAAGTAGGAGAAATCATAGCCTTAAATCACCATGAAAAATGGGATGGAAGTGGCTATCCAAATGGACTTAAAGGTACAGAAATACCAATTGAAGCAAGAATTACTACCATTTCTGATGTATTTGATGCACTTCTTTCAAAACGTCCATACAAGGAATCCTTTACACTAGAAAAAGCAGAAGCTATTATTAAAGAAGGAAGAGGAACTTATTTTGATCCAGAGGTAGTAGATGCTTTTTTTGCCATTAAAGATGAAATATTATCTATTAAGATGAAGTATGATTATACAGTGGAGTAGAATCTAAAGCCTTAAAATATAGGCTTTAGAACAACTTTGGATGGCGCACATCTCCACTTCCTAAAAGCTCAATTTTGTAGTTTTTTTTCCTTATATTGGAATCAATTTTCATACTTTTATTTAATTCTTATTTAGCCATCTTTTTATAAATTTAACTTTTACCTTCAATTAAAAATTTTTACTTAAATATATATATTTAGAGAATTAGGCAATTATTTTAGATAATTATTCTATTACAAATCTTTCAATTTCTCTATAATAAAATAGATAAAAATTTTATATTATAGGAGAAAGAATGAATTATGTAATTATTAATGATAAAAAATATGAATTAAAAGATATACCACAAGAAACACCAATATTATGGGTATTAAGAGATTATCTAAATATGACAGGAACAAAATTTGGCTGTGGAGTTGGTCAATGTGGAGCATGTACAGTACATTTAGAAAATAAAGCAATTAGAAGTTGTTCAACTCCTATTAGTGAAGCTATTGGGAAAAAGATAACTACAATTGAAAATAAAGAGGATAAAGAGATAAAATCTTTACAAATAGTTTGGAAAGAACATGATGTGGCTCAATGTGGATATTGTCAACCGGGGCAAATTATGAATGCTAGTGCTCTTTTAAAATCAAATAAGAATCCATCTACTGAACAAATAAAAAAGGCTATGCAAGGAAATATCTGTAGATGTGGGACTTACAATAAAATATTAAAAGCAGTTTCAACTGTGGCAAAAGGATAAAAGATGAATTTAAATAGAAGAGAATTTATAAAAAATAGTACACTAGTTAGTTCAGCTTTTATAATTGGATTTAATCTTCCAATCAAAGGTATGGCTGCAAAAGTTGAAGAAAAAAAAGATGAAATTATTCAACCAAATGCTTTTATAAAAATTGACAAAGATAATACTATTACATTTTACTTAGGTCAAGTAGAAATGGGACAAGGTGCATATACGGGAATTGCTATGTGTATCGCTGATGAATTAGATGCATCATGGGAAGAGATTATATTTGCACCAGCTCCTGTAAATGATGTATTTAATATCCCTGGAATGCCTATGATGTTAACAGGTGGTTCTATGAGTATTAAAACTCAACAACAAAGAGTTAGACTTGTAGGTGCAACTTTAAGATATATGTTAAAAAATGCAGCTGCTAAAAAATGGCAAGTAAGAATGTATGATGTTTCAACTAAAAACTCATATGTAATCAATAATAGAACAAAAGAGAAACTATCTTATGGTTCATTAATTGAAGATATAAAAAATATGGAACTTCCAAAAGATGTAAAATTAAAAGATGAGAAAGATCATGTTTTAATTGGGAAAAGAACGAAAAGACATCCAATAGAAGTAAATGAAAAAATCACAGGAACTGCTAAATTTGGTATTGATGTTAGACTTCCTCATATGAAATATGCAGCACTTGTTCAACCTAGAGTTTTTGGAGCTAAAATTAAAAGTTATGACGATTCAAAAGCTAAATCTATGCCAGGTGTTTTAAAAATCAAACAACTTCCAAATGAAAAAATAGCTGTAATTGCAACCCACTGGTACCAAGCAAAAATGGCAATGGAAAAGATTGATGTAGTTTGGGATAATGGAGAATTTGAAAAAATTTCTACTGCTGATTTAGAAAAAGAGTATAAAAGCTATTTAGATAAAGAAGATTTACCAGTTATGAAAAAAGATGGAGATACAGCTAAAGCTTTTAAAGAAGCTTTTAAAGTTGTGGAAGCTGTTTATTCTTTTCCATTTTTAGCCCATGCAGCAATGGAGCCACTAAACTGCACAGTTCATCATAAAGGTGATAAAGCATATATGTCTGTTGGGGGACAATTTCAAACAGTATATAGAGGAGCTTGTGCAAAAATCTTAGGAATAAAACCTGAAGATGTTGAGTATTACAACAACTACTTAGGAAGTAGTTTTGGAAGACGTGCAAATCCTTCTAGTGATTTTGTAGTTGATGCTGTTTATGTAGCACAAAATGAAGATTGGCCAGTTCAAACTTTATGGACAAGAGAAGATGATATTAAAATGGGTTATTTTAGACCAATGACTGTAGATAAAGCTAAAATGGCAATAAATAAAGATGGGAAAATCACTGCCTTTAAAGCAACAGTTGTAAATCAATCTTTAATCAAAGGAACAATGTTTGAAGGCTTAATGTTCAAAGATGGTATTGATGCAACACAAAGAGAAGGTTTAGAATCACATCCATATAATATTGCAAATCATGATTTAAAAGCATTTTGTCCCCAGTCTCCAGTGACAGTTTTATGGCTTAGATCAGTTGGTCACACAACATCAGCACCAGTTGTTGAAAATATTGTAGACCAAGCGGCAATTGCAGTAGGTATTGACCCAATAGATTTTAGAATTAAAAATATGAAAGAGCCTAGATACAATAAATTACTTGAAAATGTAGCAAAGCAATCAAACTGGTACAAAAGAGAAAAAAATAGTGGTTATGGTGTAGCAATTGCAGAATCTTTTGGAAGTATAGTAGCTTACGTTGTAAAAGTGAAAGTTGAAAACAATGACTATAAAGTTCAAAATGTTTGGGCAGCAGTTGATTGTGGATATGCAATAAATCCACTTGGAATTGAAAATCAAATTGAGGGTTCTATCAACTTTACAATTGGATATATCAAATCAGCTCAAATCACATTAACAAATGGTGCAGTTGACCAAAACAACTTCTATGATTATGAAGTAAATAGAATACAAGATGCACCTGAAAGTATAAATGTTGAGATTATAAACTCAGGTGAAAAAATTGGAGGAGTTGGAGAGATTGGAGTTCCTCCAATGTTTGCAGCAGTTATAAATGCAATAGCAGATGCTACAGGAAAAAGATATACAAGTTTTCCAATTAAATTGGGATAAGTTCATGTTTGAAGATAAAAAACATTTAGAATTTATTCAATATTGTAAAGATAAAAAACTTGATGTTGTAGTAACTAGTGTTATTGAAACACTAGGTTCTACTTATGCAAAAGTTGGAAATAAAATGCTTGTAAATTCAAATGGTGAATTTACAGGTGTTTTAGGAAGTAAGTTTTTACAAAATAAAATAATAGACTCTTCAAAAGAAGCTTTAAAAGCTAAAAAAGCTCAATACTTTGAATCAATTCCACAAGATGAATCAACAGGTCATGGAACTTCAAAATATAAAATAGAACCATTTTTTTATGAAGAAAATTATAACAAAATTTACAAATATATAAAAAAGCCCTACTCTATTTTAATTTTTGGCTCAGGAGCTCATGTAACTTCTTTGATTCTTATGGCAAATTTAATGGGTTGGAAAACAACTGTTATCGATATAAAAATTCACGAAAGTTTTGTAAAAGAAGCCGATGAATTAATAGAGCTTGAAAATATTGAAGATATTTTAGATATGGATTTAAGCTCTTATAATGCTTCAGTTATTTTAAGTCACAGTCCAAAAACAGATAACATATATTTAAAAGCATTACTTAAATCAAATATGAATTATATTGGAATGATGGGAAATAAAAAAAATATGCAAAGAATAAAAGAAGAGTTTGCTTTAGAAAATGACAAACGATTTTTTGCTCCAATTGGTTTGGAAATTGGTGGGAATACTCATCAATCAATAGCTTTGTCAATATGCTCACAAATTGAGGCTAGAAAAAATGGAAAAATCTAAAAATTTAGCAATTATAATCTTAGCTGCTGGAACATCTTCAAGATTAGGAGATATTACAAAACAACTTTTGGTTTATAAAAATGAAACTCTTTTAAGAACTGCTGTGAAAAAAGCACTTAAAATATCAAAAGATGTTTTTGTAGTTTTAGGACATGAAAAGAATAGTTGTCAAAAAGAGTTGGAAAGTTTTAATGTAAATATAATTTATAATCCAAACTATAAACAAGGAATGGGAACAACTCTTTCTTTAGGAATTAGTTATACAAAAGAGTTTACTCATACTATGGTTATGCTTTGTGATCAACCTTTTATTCCAGTATCTCATTATCAGGCGTTAAAAGAAAATATTCAAAATGAAAATATTATTGCATCTTCATATGGTGAAAATAAAAACTCAAAAGTTCCTGCAATTTTTCCTAAAAAATATTATGAAGAGTTAGTAAAATTGGACTCAGATTTTGGAGCTAAATTAATATTACAAAAAGAAACTTGTATAAATATTCAGCTTCAAAAAGAATTTTGTATTGATATTGATACTGTAGAGGATGTAAACCTTTTTTTATTTTGATAAAAATTTTAAAATAAATGTCAATCTATTTATCAAAATCTGAGCAGTAATAGATACTAAAAAATAGTCCCTCTTTTCTATTTATAAAGGCATTTTCATTTTTATTGTACACATAAGATAACTCTTTTGAAACTAATCTATCTTTACAGACAATAATTTTCCCATTTGAAAAATCTTTTATTAAATTATCGTTAAAGTTTCTAATCCAAAATATCAATCCAATTGATATTAAAATAAAAAGTATAAAACTTGTTAGAAAAAAACTATTTTTCTTTTTAGGTTTCTTACTATTATTAGATTTATTTGTAGGCTTATTACTCTTTTTTTTATTAGGTAAAATATTTGCATCTATTTGAAAAGTTTTATTTCCCAATCATATCTCTTTTAGAACTATTGTATTAATTATTATTTATTTAAAAATAACAGATTTATTTCTACCGCTATTTTTTGCTTGATAAAGGGCAGTATCTGCTTTTTTGATTAAAGATTCAACCGTATCATTATCTTGGAATGTTGATATACCTAAACTAATTGTTTTATATCCAACCTCTTCAAATTTAAAACTCTCAATTGCTATTCTGATTTTTTCTGCTAATCGGAGAGCTGATTCAGCTGTAGTTTGAGGACAAATAATAATAAACTCTTCTCCTCCAAATCTTCCTTTAATATCAGATTTTCTACTATTTTCTATCAAAAGATTAGCAGTTTGTGATAAAACCATATCACCAATTTGATGTCCATAAGTATCATTTACATTTTTAAAATAATCAATATCAATCATAATAACTGATAATCCATCATAAGGGTTTCTTTTGTGTTTTTCAACTTCTATATTGATAAATTCATCAATCATTCGTCTATTGTACATTCCAGTTAATTTATCTATTGAAGCTAGCTCTTCAAGTTGTTTTTTTGCAGTAATATCGACACCTATGGAAACAAAATTTTCTATCTCGTTATCTTCATTAAGTGTTGGAATAATTTTTTGTTCAAGCCAATAATCTTCATTATCTTTTCTTTTGTTTTTAATCTCTCCCTTCCATATTTTACCACTTAAAATTGTATTCCATAACTCTTTAAAAAGATTTTCATCTTTGTCTGGATGGCATATAATGCTCATTTTTTGTCCAACAAGTTCATCTTTTGAATAACCAGATGATTCTACAAATGCACTACTAACACTAACAATAGTACTGTCTTTTTTTGTAGTTGCAGTTACAACATATTTATCTATTATTGATGTAAATTCATTTAATTTATCATGAGCTTTTAAAAGTGCAGATTGTAGTTTTATCGGAGCTTTTGAGATATAAATAGCAAGTATAAAACTTAAAACAATTGTCAAAAGAAAAATAACAAGTGCTGTTTTTATTTTCGCATCTATTAAGCTTTTTTTATATTCACCTTTTGTTTTTAAAACGAAAATAGCATTATCATTACTAAAAATATTCCCAAGAGGAAAAGTATAAATACCTTCACCATCTAAGCCATCGGGGAAATCCTCTTTTAAATCTCTTTTTATACTTTTGTATTTATTAAATGAAAATTGATTATTTGGATGTAAAATATAGTTATTATCTTTATCTATTATAAAATGTTCGAATGCAGAAGATTTACTAATAGAAGTCAATAAATCATTTGCAAGTATATTAATAATAACCATACCAATAAAGTCACCATTTTCAAAAAGAGGCATTGCTATTCTTATAGTTGGTTTGTATGGAATTTCTATTTTTCCATTTTCTATATTTAAATCAAATTTAGAATGCCATATTGTTTGTTTTGTCATTTTTGATACTTCTTGAAAATAATCTCTTGAACTTTTATCTTGAAGTTTTTCTTTTGCTACAAGAAATGCTTGTCCATTCTCTTTATTTCCATCAACTCTAATAATCTCTTTCCCTTCTTTTGAAAGAAGTCTTGCTTGCATAATTTTGTCTTGAGAACTTGTAATTGCTAAAAAAATCTGTTCAAGTTCCTTTTCTTTATGGGAGTTATTTGTACACATAAATTCTAAAATAGTCTCATTACTAGCAAGTGAGA
>JBBRXF010000018.1:0-27034 GCA_038248665.1 Campylobacterales bacterium
ATTTTTCAAAATTTGATTTTTTTACAACTTTTATATCTTTAATTTCTCCATTTTTTGAAATTACAAAACAAACATTCACTTTTCCCATTTGATTTAATCTTTTTGCACTTTTAGGATAAGTTTTATTTTGTTCAATTAGTTGTTGTAATTTTGATAAATATTCATTTTCTAATAAATCTTTTTCATTAGAATCTACTTTCATCTCTTTATTTTCAGATATTAAAGGAGTTTGTTTTGAAGTTTCTACTACTTTAATATTGTCAATTTTTTGAGGAATAACCTCTTTTTTAACAACTTCTTTTTGTTTCTTATGATTTTCTTTTATCATATTTTTACTAAGTGTTTTTGGTAGAGGTTTGCTTTCAATGACTTTTTCTACAGTTTTTTCAACTATAGGTTCTTGAATTGGTTCAGTTTTTTTTATTACTACATTTTGTAGATTAATTTTTGATATATTATGAACTGGTTTATCCTTTATTACCAATTCTTCATCTACTTTTAAATTAGCAAAAAGAACTAAATGAGCTGATATTGTTAATACCATGATTGTGAGTAAGCTTTTTTTATTTTCCATAAGTAGAAATATATTATAATATTGATAATAATTATCTTAATTGAAATTAAAATATTAAATTTTATATTTTCGTTAAAAAATGATTAAAAAAGATTAAATACAATTCCCAAAAGAAAAAAGGAGAAAACTTTGCGTAGTTTACTAATTTGCTCTTTATTTTGTAGTTTTGTTTTTGCTGAAAATTTAGAAATATTACAAAATGAAAAAAAAGAGTTAAGAAATTTAGAAAAAAAGTCAATAGAATCCCGTTATGAGAGTTTAAAAAATGATTGGATTTCTCCAATTACAATAAATTCAGGATTAAGTAGAGACCATTCATTCTCAAGTAAAAGTGGTTCATTTGATAAAAGTGCATCAATTGGTTTTACCCAAAGTATTTATGAATCAGGGGGGATTGAGTTAAGTATGCAATATGCAAAGGATAAATATGATTCAGAAATGTTAGCTTGGGAAAGTGATAACTACACAATTTTAGAAACAGTGTATGAAACCTTACTTGAGATATCAAAAATAAAATTACAAATTGAGCAAAGTTCTTATTCTCTTCAAAACAAAGAGATTGAATTAATATTAAAAAAGATTCAATATGAATCAGGTTCTGGTGATATTACAGATTTAAACAATGCAATTATTTCAAAAAATTCTCAATATAAAGAGAATATTTCTTTACAAAATTCTTTAAAAGATAAAGAGTATGAATTATCAAAATATACCTCTTTAAAATATGAAGAGATTGAAATTTTGGATTTTAAAGGTATAAAAAAAGAGGATTTTATAAATCAAAATATTGCATTACTTGTGGAAAAATCAAAAATAGAGATGTTAAATACAAGTTATAAACAAACAAAAGTTTCATATCTTCCAAAAATATCAACAACTTTAAAAGCTAGTTATTCGAATAGTGAAGATTTTTATTCAAGTAGCCAAAAGGAAGCAAATAATACTGGATTAGCTTCTTTGAATTTAACTGTTCCTTTATATGATTATAATAAATCAAATAAAGTTGAAGAGTCAAAGGTAGATTATTTAAAACAAAAAGTCCAAGTAAATGATTTAAAAAATCAGTTGGCTTATGAATATGAACAGATTTTAAATCAAATAGATAGTTATGAAAAATATAATGAAACAATCAAAAATAGTATCAAAATATATGATGATTTACTCTCAATAAATAAAATTTCAAATGATGCTGGAATGACTTCCACTTATGATTTAGACATTTTAAAAAACACAAAAAAAATAAATGAATATGATATAGCAATAAATGAGATTAATATCAAATTACAATATTCAAAATTATACTTTAAAACAAAAGGTGAACATTAATGGCAAATTCGCAATTACAACAGGATTTAGATAGTTATAGTAATAAAAGTTCGAAAAAGATTTATATTTTGGCAGTAGTTTTTTTATTTATTAGTGGTTTTTGTGCATACTATTATTTTTTTATAAAAGCTGATAATAAGAATCAGACAGTTGAATATATTACTACTAAGGTAAAAAAAGGTGATTTATCAGTGATTGTTAGTGCAACAGGAAATTTAAACCCAACAAATAGTGTTGACATTGGTATTGAAGTATCTGGAACAATAAAAGAGATTTATGTTGATTTTAATGATGAAGTTGAAGTAGGGCAAGTTTTGGCAAAACTTGATACAAGAAAATTACAAATAGAAGTAGATAGTTCAAAAGCTTCTTTAGCAATATCTATGGCAAATTTAAAAGAGAGTGAAGTAACTTTAAAAAATAAAAAATCAAGTTATGATAGAACTCAAAAGATGTATGATAGTTCAAATGGTAAATATCCATCTATTAATGAATTAGATAATTCAAAATATACCTATGAATCTGCACTTGCTTCTTATGAAGCAGCAAAAGCTAAAGTTAATCAATCGGAATTTAGTTTAAATACAGCGCTACAAAATTTAGATAAAGCAGTTGTAAAATCATCTATAAAAGGAATCGTTTTAAATAGAGAAGTTGAAGTTGGTCAAACATTAGCAGCCTCAATGAATGCACCAAAACTGTTTACCCTTGCAAAAGATTTAAGTCAAATGGATTTAATTGTAAGTATTGATGAGGCAGATGTTTCAGATATAAAAAAAGGTTTAGATGTAACTTTTACAGTTGATGCTTATCCAAATGAAAATTTTAAAGGAAAAATTAAACAAGTAAGGTTAAACCCAGTTGATGTAAATGGTGTTGTAACTTATGAAACAGTAGTTTTAGTTGATAATGAAAAACTACTTCTTCGACCAGGGATGACTGCAACTGCAAAAATAACAACAAAAGAGAGTAAAGATAAACTAATTATTCCAAATAGTGCACTTAGATTTAAACCAAAAGAACAAGCTGAGCAAAAAGCAAATACTATGAGTTTAGTGCAACCTCCAAGAGGCCCACAAAATGGAAATACTACAAAAGAGTTAGGCAAAAAAGAGTTTTCTGCTATTTGGATAATGGAAAATAATATTCCGAAAAGAGTTATGGTAAAAGTACTTGATACAGATGGAAAATCAACTACTATTGAATCAAAAGATTTAAAAATAGATGATGAAGTAATTAGCTCTCAAAAGAGTAGCAATGCAAAGTAGCAAAACTATAATTGAATTTAAAAATGTAGTTAAAACTTATGGTGAAGGCGATGCAAAAACTTATGCTTTAAATGGTGTAAATTTTTCTATAAAAGAGGGCGAGTTTGTTGCAATCATGGGAGCAAGTGGAAGTGGAAAATCAACTTCAATGAATATGATTGGTTGTTTGGATAAACCAACAAGTGGGGAATATTTATTTAATGGAATTAATGTTGAAAAGTTAAATAGAAATCAAATGGCACTTTTAAGAAGAAACTTTTTAGGATTTATCTTCCAAAGTTTTAACCTTTTAGGAAGAACAACAGCTTTAGAAAATGTTGAACTGCCACTTATATATAGAAAAATTCCAGTAAAAAAAAGAGAAGAGTTAGCTTTAGATGCATTAAAAAAAGTTGGACTTGAAAGTGTTGCCCATCATACTCCAGCAGAGCTTTCAGGTGGGCAACAACAACGTGTAGCAATTGCAAGAGCCATTGTTACAAAACCCTTAGTAATTCTTGCAGATGAGCCTACAGGAAACCTTGATAGTATAAAAAGTATGGAGATTATGAATTTATTAAAATCATTTAATGAAGACTTTAATATTACAGTTATTATGGTAACTCATGAAGAAGAGATGGCAGCATTTGCTTCTAGAATCATCTATTTTAGAGATGGACATATTGAAGATAGTTTAAAAAAAGGATATAAATAATGTTAACAAATGCCTTTTTAATTGCTATAAAAGAGATAAAAAGAAATATCTTACGTTCAATATTAACAATTTTAGGAATAGTAATTGGAGTAGCTTCTGTGATTGCCATGGTAATGATAGGTGATGGAACAACTGCAAATGTAAAAGAAGGAATCTCTAAACTTGGAACTAATATGTTAACTCTTAGGGTTGGTCAAGAAAGAAAAGGACCACCAAGGGAAGATAATAGTTCAAAAGCATTTACAAATGAAGATATTGATGCTTTAAAAAGTGAAATCCAAAATATAAAAGCAGTTGCAGCTGAAAATTCATCAACTATAAATGTAGTTTATGGAAATAAAAGTACTAGCTCATCGGTGATTGGAACAACAAACGATTATTTTATAATAAAAGATTGGGAAATAAGTAATGGAAGATTATTTGATGAAAGTGAGTTAAATTCTGGGAAAACATCTTGTATTATAGGAACTACAATAGTTAAAGGGCTATATTCTGAAGATGAAAATGCAGTTGGTTCAACTTTAAGATTAAAAGATTTTTCTTGTAACGTAATTGGAGTTTTAAAATCAAAAGGAGCAGCTACTTTTGGTAGAGATCAAGATGAAATAGTTATTGTTCCTTTAAAAATGTTTCAAAGAAAAATAAAAGGTGATAAAGATGTTTCATCAATTTTAATTTCAATTACTGAAGGAAAATATATTGATGATGCAAAAACTGAGATAGTTACTTTAATGCAAGAAAGAAGAGCTATAAAAATTGGTGAGCCAGATAATTTTAATCTAAGAGATATGCAAGATTTATTATCAACTATGACATCAACTACAAAAACATTAACCTATCTTTTAGGCTCAATTGCAGCTATTTCTTTACTTGTTGGTGGAATTGGAATTATGAATATCATGTTAGTTTCAGTAACAGAGCGAACAAGAGAAATTGGAATAAGATTAGCAATTGGAGCAATGGAGAGTGAAGTTTTATTGCAATTTTTAGTTGAAGCAATTGTTTTATCAACTTTGGGTGGAATAATTGGAATTATTTTAGGCTTAGGTTTTGGTTATATTGGAGTTACAATGATGGATTTATCATTTATTTTGAATAAACAAATAATTCTAATTTCTTTTATATTTTCAACATTAATTGGAGTTGTTTTTGGATATTTTCCTGCTAGAAAAGCAGCAAGATTAAATCCTATTGATGCCTTGAGATATGAATAAGTTTATAAATAAAATCTTTTCAAAAAGAAAGGATTTTATTTAAAGGCTATTTTTTGAAGTGCTAGAGTTTTGACAATTTTCACAAAGACCATAAATTGTCATAATATGTTCTTTTAAGATGAAATTATTTTTTTCAGCAATTTTAATTTGATTTAATTCAATTAAATCATCTGTAAACTCAATAATTGTGCCACATGAAGTGCAAATTAAATGGTCATGATGTTTTAATCGATTTAACTCATACCTAATAATTCCATCGCCAATGTCTAGTAAATTTACTAATTTCATATCATGAAAAAATTTCATCGCTCTATAAACAGTTGCAATTCCTATTGATACATTAAAATCTTGTTTAATTTTATTTGAAATCTCTTCTGCTGTTAAATGTTCTTCTGAAAAATATAAAATTTTTAATATATAATCTTTTTGAATTGAATTTTTCAAACCTATTTTTAATACACTATTTTTAAAGTTTTTTAAAAAAATATCAAATGATAATTCTTGAGAATCTTCCATTATATAAAGCCTTTTATTAAAATAAAAATGATACCCAAAGATAGAGTAAAACTATAGAACTTCCATAAATTTTTATGTATTTTAACATTTTGTTTATATAACAATGAATTAGTTAAGTCTTTTTGATTTAATAGCTCTTTCAATATAGCTCCTTTTATAAAAACAAATGTTAGCATTTATAATCTTAAAGAATATTGATTTTAATTATCAATAAAATATTTACTGATAATTGAGAAATAGTTTAATTATAATAACGATTATCAATTTTATTAAAGATTAAGTTTTACTTGGTTAGCATTCCATTAATATTTTGTTAATATATTTAATAAAATAAATTGAATTAGGTATTAAAAGTGAAAGAAATTAAAGATAAACAAATAGATTCAAAAGAGATTTTCGATAAAGAAAAGAGCATTGAAATTATTCATGATGGACAATCTTATTATCTGAAAATCACTAAAGCGAATAAATTAATACTTACAAAATAACCACAATCTAGCCAGCAAGAGTAAAGTTCTCCTACAAATAGCCAGCCAATTTAAGACAAAAGTTTAAGTATTAATTTACTTTATTGAGCTGGTGTTAAATAAATTTAATTAAATAAATTTATTTAAGAATCACAATGATTTTCTTGGAGGAAAAGAAATTGAATAAATATATCACAAGTAAAAAACATAAAAACACAAACTATTTTAAAGCATCTGTTGTAACTGCAACAGTTTTATTAATTTCACCTGCAATGTTAAATGCAGAATCATCACTTTTATCAGATGTAAAAGTTGTTGAACAAAGTGAAAAAACTGATTATACGCAAAACTATAAAGTAGATAAATCATCTTCATCAAAAGTTACTCAAGATTTAGTTGATACTCCTCAAACTATCTCTGTAATTACAAAAAAAGTTATTGAAGAGCAACAAGCAACAACTCTGCAAGAAGCATTAAGAAATACGCCAGGAATTACTCTGCAACTTGGTGAAAATGGTAATACAAACTCAAAAGATAATATTACAATGAGAGGTTTTGATGCTCAAGGAAGTATCTATAAAGATGGTATTCGAGATTTAGCAAATGCAAGTAAAGATACATTTAACACTGAAGCTGTTGAAGTTACAAAAGGTGCAGTTGGTGCGGATAATGGAAGAGGTGTTTCATCTGGATATATAAACCAAGTTACAAAATCAGCTACAAATAAAGATGAAGTTTCAGGAACTGCTGGTTATAGCACAGCAAATAATGCAAGATTAACAGCTGATGTAAATAAAAAGTTAAATGAAACAACAGGTGTTAGATTAAATGTAATGAAACAAAATGGTGATGTTGCAGGTCGTGATGAAGTAGAAATTGATAGAACAGGAATTGCTGGTTCTGTTGCTTTTGGTATTGGAACAGCTACAAGAACAACAATTAATTATGAACATACAGAACAAGACGATGTTCCAGATGGAGGAATTCCAACTGTTGGATTAAATGGAAATGGACAAAAAGCTGATACTTCTAAATTTTATGGAAGCTCTGATGATTTTGAAAAAGCAAAAAGTGATACATTTACTTTAAAATTTGAACAAGATATTTCAGATAATACAATGTTTACAAATACAGCAAGATATGCAAAAACAAAGCAAGAGATGTTATTGACTTCTCCTTTTAATTATTCGACAACAGCTTCTACAGTTGATAGAAGAATGCATGCAAGATGGCAAGAAAATGAGATATTAACAAATCAATCAAATTTTTCAACGCAAGTACAAACTGGAATGTTATTACATAAAATAAGTACAGGAATTGAACTTACAAAAGAGAGCCAACTTACAAAAAATTATACAGCTCAAAATGCTCAAATTACAAGTTTATATAATCCAACAAATATTTCTTGGAATGATTTAACATTATCTGGACAAAAAAGTGATGGAGAAACTACAACTGTTGGAGCTTATTTATTTGATTCAATAAATATTGGAGAAAAATTTATTTTTACAGGTGGAGCAAGATTTGATAAATATGACACAACAAATGACATAGTTTCAAGTACTTTAGTTCCTTCAACAATTGAAGATGATGGACATTTAAATAGTTATAAAGCAGGATTAGTTTATAAACCACTTGATAATGGAAGCGTTTATATCTCAAGAGCTACAACACAATTACCACCAGGTGGAGCGAACTTTACTTTAAGTGAAACAGTTACAAATGCTAATAATCCAAGTATGGAACCACAAAAATCAGTTACAGATGAAATTGGTACAAAATGGGATTTATTAAATAATAGATTATCTTTAACAACTGCTGTTTATAAAACAGTTGTTGAAAATGAAACAATGACTGAATCAGATGGAAGTACATCTCAAAATGGAGAAAAAGAGGTTAAAGGTATAGAATTTGGCGCAGTTGGTGAAATTACAGATAAATGGAATGTAACAGCTGGTGTTGCAAAAATGAATACAGAATACACACAAGCTACTTCAACAAATGATGGTATGAGTTTAAGATTTTCACCAGAACATACAGCAACTTTATGGTCAACATATAAATTTACTCCAGCTATTAATGTGGGAGCAGGGGCAAGATATGTTGGAACTCAAGATGTTGCTATAAGTTCAACTTCAACTGAAGCTATTAAAAAAATTGACTCTTATGTAGTGTATGATGCTATGGCTTCTTATAAATTTAATAAGAATTTAACATATCAATTAAATGTATATAATTTAACTGATGAAGAGTATGTTGCAAATATGAATAACTCTGGAAGAAGATATACTCCAGGTGCTTCAAGAAGTGGTTTATTAACACTTGCATATAAATTTTAATTAATTCAATCCGAAAGGATTGAATTATTATTCTAAAAATAAAATAGAAGTTTTTTTATTTTTAGAGTAATAAAAAAGGAAAAAATATGGTTTTACATATTCCAAATGTTTTAAATAAAGAACAATTAATAAAATGTAGAGAAATTTTAAATAAAGCAGAGTGGATTGATGGAAAATTGACTGCTGGAAGCCAAGCAATAAATGTAAAAAGTAATTTACAACTTTCAGAAAATAGTGAAGATTTAAAAATATTAAGAGAGATAATAACTCAAGCTTTACGAACAAATCCTCTATTTATTAGTGCTGCTTTACCCAATCATATAATTTCACCTTTTGTAAATAAATATGAAAATGGTGGCGCTTATGGAAATCATGTGGATAACTCTATTTTATACGATACAACAGTTGGAAAAAACTTCCGTACAGATGTTTCATGTTCTTTATTTTTCACAGACCCAGAAGAATATGAAGGTGGTGAAATGGTCATTGAAGATACTTTTGGAACTCACGAAATAAAACTTCCAGCAGGTGATTTGATACTTTATCCCTCAACTTCTTTACATAGGGTTGAACCAGTTACAAGCGGTGTGCGAATGGTTAGTTTCATGTGGACTCAAAGTATGATTAGAAGTGCTTGGAAAAGAAGCATTTTATTTGAGCTTGATAATACAATTCAAAGTTTAAGGCTTAAATATGGGGAAACTCAAGAAGCTGTAAATTTATCTATTCATTATCATAAATTAATTCAAGAGTGGGCAGAAATATAAAATATGCAAAATAGAGTTTTAGAGCCAAAACTGGAATTTATTCCACAAGAGTTAGTTAGTTTAAAAGATTATGAAGAGTTTGCAAAATCAAGGGTAGATTATAATGCTTGGGCATATATCTCAGGTTTTGCAGCAGATGAAATTACAGCAAAAACAAATAAAAAAGCATTTGAAAATATCTCTTTATTAGGCAGAAGTTTAGAAGAGGTAAAAGGTGGAAATACAAAATTAAATCTTTTTGGTCAAGAGTTTGATAATCCAATTATTTTAGCTCCAGTGGCTTTTCAGAAATTAGCCCATGATTTAGGTGAAATTGCAACTGCTCAAGCTTCAAAAGCAATGGGAAGTTGTATGGTTGTTAGTGGATTTTCAAGTTCTACTTTAGAGGAAATTAGCAATTATGCAGATAATTTATGGTTTCAACTTTATATGCAATATGATATGAAAGATAATTTATCTTTGATAAAAAAAGCTGAAGATTTAAATTATAAAGCTTTGGTAATTACAATTGATGCTCCAATTTCTGGAGTTAGAAATAAAGAACAAAAAGCAGGATTTTATCTGCCAAATGGAATTGAAGCTGTAAATATAAAGGGTTTCAAACAAGCAAATATGCAGATAAAAGATAATCAAAGTATGGTTTTTGATGGAATTATGGCAACAGCACCCACATGGAAAGATATAGAGTTTATTCGAAAAAATACAAAATTACCACTTATTTTAAAAGGAATTACCCATCCCTCTTATGCAAAAAAAGCCATAGAAATTGGGGTAAATGGAATAGTTGTTTCAAATCATGGAGGACGAGTTTTAGATACTTTAGTCTCAACGATGGATATTTTGCCAAAAATTGTTGAGGTTGTGGATAATAAAATCCCAATATTACTTGATGGTGGGATTACAAGGGGAACTGATATTTTAAAAGCTTTAGCTTTAGGTGCAAGTGCTGTAATGATTGGAAAACCAATTATGTATGGTTTGGCAACTGCTGGAGCTTTAGGAGTTGCCCATAGTTTAAAGATTTTAAAAGATGAATTAGAGATTTCAATGGCGCTTACTGGATGTAAAACTTTAAAAGATATTAACAAAGATATTCTCTTCTAATTAATAACAATTATCAGTTTGTTAAAAAATCGTTAAAATTAATTTGTTAAAATTCCACTGAAAATAAAAAAGGATAAAAATGTATAAAAATATTTGGTTTAAACTTCATTTGATTTTAGGTCTTAGTGCTGGTTTTATTTTACTTATTGTGGGATTTACAGGTGCTATGTTATCTTTTGAAAAAGAGATATTAAGTGCTATTAATCAAGATACATACAAAGTTTCTGTTTTTGATCAAGCTAAACTTTCAACAAAAGAGTTATTAGAAAAATTCCAGGAACAAAAACCTCAATTAAAAATTAATGGTATTACAATATCTTCTTTTGAAGATGATTCTGTTTCTATAAATGTTGCAGGTGAAGGACAAAATGCTAGAAAAGGAGTTACATATTATGTAAATCCATATACAGCTGAGATTTTGCCAGAGTTAAAAGGTGTGAGTTTTTTTAAGACAGTTGAAAATATTCACAGAAGACTTCTTTTAGATGATTTGGGAAAACAAGTTGTTGCACTTAGTGTTGTTTCTCTTTTAATTTTAATGTTTTCAGGAATTTATATCTATTTTCCAAGAATTAAAAAGAGTTTCTCACAAAGTCTAAAATTAAACTTCCAATCAAAAGGAAGATTCTTTTTAGCAAATCTTCATAGTACAATTGGAATGTGGGTTATTCCATTTTATTTATTAGCGAGTTTAACTGGACTTTATTGGTCATATGAATTTGTAAGTAATAGTTTACACACTATAACTGGTGTAGAAAAACCTAAAAAACCACAAATGAAAGCTCCCGTTGAAGGTCAAAATAAAGCACAAGGTGAAAAAAGTGAACAAAAATTAAAAGAGCCAAGAGCTGAAATGCCAATGCAAATGGGCGAAAAAATCTCTTTTGATGATATTTCATTAGCTGTTGATACTTTTAAAAATTCAGTCGAAAACAAATATTCAAGTGCAAATTTACGATTCCCTCAAAAAGGAACTATTTATAGTTTTGATTATTTAGCAATAGATTTTCCACATGAAAGAGCTAAAAATAAAATAGAGTTTGATATTAAAACAAATGAAGTTTCAAAACATGAAAAATATGAAGATAAAACTTTGGCTCAAAAACTAATGGGAAGTATTTTGCCTCTTCATACGGGAGAATATTTTGGAGTAATAGGTCAAACACTTATGTTTTTAGCTTCACTTATGATGCCTCTTTTTGCAATAACTGGCTTGATTTTATATGTAAAAAGAACTAAAAAAAAGAAATTAATAAAAGGGTAGTTTAAAACTACTCTTTTTTAATTATTTTCTATATATCTTTGACGTGCACTATCTTTTATTTTTGCAACTTCAACTAAAATAAATCCATCTATACAATCACCAAAACTATTATCAACATTAAATCCTAAAAATTTAACACCCTTATCTTCCGCAATATCGCTATATTGTTTATAAAGTGTTGGAATAGAAACTCCAATATTTGCCAAAGTTGATTTTAAAAATTTGAAATCTTTTTTCTTATCATTTAAATCAAAAGTCTCTTTTATTTCACTTAGATTATTTGAATAAGAGTATGGAACTTTTGCTTCAACCAAGTTTTGCTGATCACCATAATAGTGTGAATAATAAAATATCATCATATCTTTTGCAACTGTTGGAAAAGTAGCACTCATAGAAACAGGTCCAAACATATATTTGATATTTGGATTAGTTCTTAAATATGCACCAATTCCAAACCATAGATAATCCAATGCTCTTGTTCCCCAATATTTTGGTTGTACGAAACTTCTTCCTAACTCAATTGAGTCTTTCAAATAAGGTGTAAACTCTTCATTATATTTAAACAAAGTATTTGAATAAAAACCTTTTACTCCAATATTTTTGAAAATAAAATCAGAATTTCCAATTCTATATGAACCCACAATTTCTAAATCATTTTCATCCCATAAAATAATGTGTTGGTAATAAATATCATATTTATCCGTATCTCTTTTTTTATTAACACCTTCACCAACTTTTCTAAAAGATAACTCTCTTAATCTTCCAAGCTCTTTTAAAACAATAGAATCTTCTGTGTAATCGTATAAATAGATTTTTTTACCATCAGTTGTTTGGCCAATTAGTTTTGACTTTTTTAATTCATTTAATAAATCAATTCGGCTTACTGGATGAGCAATTGCACTTTGCGTTTCAAAAAAAGACTTTTTTCCCTTTTTCAAACTATATAGATGTTTTCTATAAAGATTTAATAGAAACTTTTTATCTATTCCTTTTGGAGCGACATTTTCATTTGGAATAATTTGCCCAACTTTCATACCAATTCTTTTTGATTTTTTATTAAACATCTCATGTGATAATAAAAGTGTTGAAAAAGTTTTATTAATTACAGAAATTGTATAAAAAGTTTTTGAGTTTTTTGCATCTAAAAATATTGGTAAAATTGGTGAATTTGTATTTTGTGCAAAGTTTAAGAAACCTTTATTCCAAACTGGATCTTTTATTCCTTTTGCAGTTGCACGGCTTACTTCTCCAGCTGGAAAAATGATAATAGCTTCTTCATTATTTAAAGCTTCATATATTTTTTTTATGTCATTTTTTGATTGTCTTAGTTTATAGTTATCTATTGGAATTAATAGAGAATGTAAAGCTTCAAAGCCTGCTAAAAAGTCATTTGCAACAATCTTTACATCTTTTCTCACTTGCGAAATAAGTCTTAATAAACAAAGTGCATCAAGTCCACCTAAAGGATGATTAGCAATGATTACCACTTTGCCACTTGTTGGAATATTTTGTAAATCACTACTTGAAACAGTGTAATCAAAATCGAAATAATCTAATACAGCATCTACAAATTCAAATCCTTTTAAGTGAGAGTTTTGTGTTAAAAATTGATTTATTGAGTCTTCGTGAACTATCTTTTTTGCAATTTTAAATAAAGACTTTTTTAGAAAGTTCTCTTTTTTGTCCATGTTTGGAAATTTTTTCTCAATCTCTTTTTGAATATCTATCATTTTATACTCCTAATTTATCGTAATTCTATTTTTCTTTGATTACAAAGGGGTGACAAAGATTATTTTGTAACCATAATCTTTTTTGTTATCAATATGTAATTCTTTATATTTATAATTTAGAAAATATCTGCTTTATGGCTGACTAAAAATATAAGGAATAATAATGAAAAAAAATTATTTGAGTTTTGTTGCGTCTGCTTTTTTCGCTTCTTTAACTTTTTCAGGTTGTGGTGAAAATGGAATATTGGGTACATCTAATATAAATAGTGGAACAAAATTAGCTTTTTCTGAACTTAGTGCACCAATTGAAGACAATGATAAAATAATAATTAGAACAACAAACAGTGTAACTTATGCAGATGGAAAAGTTGATAAAATTGGATATACAAATCTTATTTCTGCTCGAGATACAAATAATGGTGAAATTTTTGGTGCTGTAAAAGATTATGCAGGTAAAACAATTACTACAAGTGCAAAATCTTCACCTTATATTTGTGATGGAGAAAATGGAGATGTTTTAGGTTCTGGAGTTGATCACTCTTCAATTATTCAAAAAAATGGCAAATTATTTATGGTAAGCCAATTTGAGTGTCAAGTTGGTGCTATGTATGGAATGGAATTAGAACAAGATTCTAAAGGTAAATTATCAGTTAAACCAAATACAATGAAATATATTTCTCAAGCAGATGGTTTTGGTGGTTGGGTTCACTGTGCAGGTGTAACAACTCCTTGGGAATCTCACTTGGGTTCAGAAGAGTATGAACCTAATGCTAAAAAACTTCAAGATAATTTAAATCCAACAACAATGCTTACAGGTGATAGTAAATATGATGAAGTGACTAAGTTATATTGGAAAGATGAAAATAATGCAAATGCAAAATTTAACAATAATCCTTATTATTATGGATATATTCCAGAAGTAAAAGTTGATGTAATAGCTGGAACTCCTACTTATAAATATACAAAACATTTTAGTATGGGAAGAGGAGCTTGGGAATTAGCTTATGTTATGCCAGATGAAAAAACAGCATATTTGTCTGATGATGGAACAAATGTTGGTTTTTATATGTATGTAGCTGATAATGCAAAAGATTTAAGTGCAGGTAGTTTATATGCTGCAAAATGGATTCAAACTTCTGCTGTTGGAGTTGGGGCTGGAACTGCTAATATTGTTTGGATTAAATTAGGACATGCAAGTGATTCAGAAATTAAAGATATTGTTTCAAATCAGCCTAAATTTAGTGATATTTTTGCCACTGATAAAGTTCAATCAAATGACACTTGTAAGGCAGGATTTAGATTTGTTGACACTGCAACAGGAAAAGAGTGTTTAAGTTTAAAAACTGGAAAAGAAAAAGAAGCAGCATTCTTAGAAACAAGAAGATATGCAGCATATTTAGGTGCTACAACTGAATTTAGAAAAGAAGAGGGAATTGCATTTAACAAAGATGCAAGAAAACTTTATGTTTCAATGAGTGAAGTTGAAAAAGGTATGGCTGACAAAGTTGGTGATATTCAAGTAGCGCAAAACTCTTGCGGTGTAGTATATGGATTAAAAATTTCTGCTGAAAATGAAACTATTAATGATTTTAATAAAAATAAAATCAATAGCTCTTATGTTGTTAAAAACACAAGTGCAGAAGTTGTAGGTAACCCAACAACTTATCCAGCAGATTCAGCTTATAAAGCTTATACATGTGATGTAAATGCAATTGCAAATCCTGATAATCTTACATTTTTAGAGGGGAAAGATACATTAATTATTGGAGAAGATACAAGTGCTCATCCAAATGATTTTGTATGGTCTTATGATGTACTTAGTAAAAAATTAACTAGAATAGTTTCAACTCCTTATGGTTCTGAAACTACATCACCATATTGGTATAAAGATATTAATGGATTTGGATATTTAACTTTAGTTTCACAACATCCTTTTGGAGAAGTAAAAAAAACTGATGCTGATTACAGGTTAATCTCAACTGCAAAAGAGTCACAAAAACAATCATCTGTTGGTGTTGTTGGACCATTCACTAATATAAAATAATTATAAAAGAAGAAGGCATAAACTTTCTTCTTTTATATAAGTACTTTTTTATGCTAAAATCCCAATTATCAAAATAAGGAAGATTTAGTATGAACAAATCAGATATTACAAATATAATCACCGTTTTAATCATGGCTTTTGGTTACTCAAATGGAAATGAACTAATTTATATGGTTGGTCTATTTGCCCTAAGTGGAGCAGTTACAAATAGTTTGGCGATTCATATGTTGTTTGAAAAAGTTCCTTTTCTTTATGGAAGTGGTGTGATTGAAAGTAAATTTTCACAATTTAAAATCTCAATTCATAATCTACTTATGAACCAATTTTTTACACGTGAACATCTAACAAGATTCTTTCAAGAAGAGATGTCAAGTGCAAAAAAAACAATAGATTTTGAAAAAATCCTAAACAAAACAGATTTCTCACCAGCTTACGAATCACTAAAAGAATCAGTAATGCAATCATCTTTTGGTGGAATGTTAGGAATGTTTGGAGGAGAAGCTGCATTAGAGCCTTTAAGAGAGCCATTCACAAAAAAACTACAAGCTTCAATAATCTCAATCTCAGCTAGTGATGCTTTCCAAGATGTTGTAAATGAAGCCTTAAAATCAGAAGATTTAAGTGAAGATATTTACAATAAATTAAGCAAAATCGTAAATACAAGACTTGAAGAACTAACACCAAAAATGGTAAAAGAGATAGTTCAAGAAATGATAAAAGAACACTTAGGATGGTTAGTTATTTGGGGAGCTGTGTTTGGTGGACTGATTGGATTGGTTAGTGCATTGGTTTCATAATAGTATTGTTTAAAATGTTTATTTGTATTTCAAAAACTAGTTTGAAATACAAATAATAAACTTACGAATAATGTGGATACTGCTGATTCTCATCATCTTTAAATTCTAAAACACTTTTTAATGAAATAACTTCATCCTTTAAAGTATCAACTTCTTCTTTTAAAGAGATTCTTTCTTGTTCTATTTTTTTTACTAAAGATTCTAATCTTTCTACTTCATTATGTAATATTTCATTTCTTCTTTTTAAAATTGAATTTTCATTTTTCGATTTTTCTGCTTCTTCTAAAGCTAGTTTACTTAATAATTCGTAGTTCATTTTCACTCCTTAGAAACAAAATCAATAATATCTTTAAATAATAACATATAAAAATCTATTCTTATTATCATTTTACTTTAAAATCTATGATTTTATTCAATACTATTTACAATCAATTACAAAACTTTTATATGTTAGAATAAGCCAAAAATTTTTTGGGGTTATTATGGATGGGATTGAAGTATTAGTTTTATTGGATGTTGGTGGTCTGCAAGATAAAGAAAAGTTTGAAAAACATGTAAAAAGAGAGGGATTTACTCCAGTTGAGGGTGAAGATTTTGTATATACTGCAACTTCATCAACTACGACTTTTTCTACAAAAGCATATATTTTAGAAGTTTTCAAAAAAGGACTTCAAAAAAATGTTTTCAATGATGCAAATTTAATCTTTTTATTAAATGAAACACCATATCCAACATATTATTATGACAAAGAAACAAATGATTTTGAGTTAATCCAAGAAGAGAAATAGTGAAAAATATTTACGAGTTTTTAAAAAATTTAAAAGACGAGAAAAGAACAAAAGAGTGTCAATTACTAATTGTAAATGATGACAGACAAGCTCAAATAGCTTCAGATATTGTGGCATATTTGGGTTTGAAGCCTTTTGTTTTATCAGATTTTAGAGCAAATTTTGGAGATGATTTATTATCATTTTCCAATGAATTACAAGATATTACTGGAACTTTGAGTTCATATTATTCTTATAAAAAACAAGACAAAATCCTAATCTCACCAATACGAACTGTTTCTTTCCCACTTCCAAAAGAGAAATGTTTTGATAGTTTTACAATAAATTTTGCAGATACAATTAAAATTGATGAGCTAAAATCAAAACTTTACAACTGGGGATATTACTTTGTAGATATTGTTACAAGTGAGGGTGAGGTTTCTATTCGTGGTGATATTATTGATATTTGTCCACTTGGAAGTGAGTTTGGATATAGGGTTTCACTTTTTGATGATGAAGTTGAGAGTATTAGAAAATTTGACATTGAAGATCAAAAATCAACAAAAGATGAAATAGAAACTTTTACTATAAATCCAGCTTTTTTAGCCCTTGATGAAAATTCATTAAGTGCTATAAATGAGCAAATAGAAAATATTTCAAGTGATGCTTTTATCAAAGATATTCACTCTTTGGGATTTTGGTATTTAGATGAATTAGGCGAATATTTACCCCAAAATCTTAGCTCATTTATAACTCAAGATGCTTTAGATGAACTAGAAGAAGTTTATGTTTTTGAAGAAAAAAGAATAAACAAAGATAAATTTTTATTAACACCTCAAATCTACAACAGCCGAAACTATCAAGAAATTGCCCCTGCAAATGTAAAAGAGTTTATCTCTTTTCACAAAGAGAAAAAAATCACAATTATTTCAGGAACTGAAGCTAAAGTAAAAGGTTATGAGTTAGATTTAAATGATAAAAATATCAAATATGTTTTTGAAAACTACATCATAAATCTTGTTGGAGCCAATGAAGTAATTATCTCTCTAAACAAAGAAATAAAGAAACGAAGAAAGAAAAAAGTAAAACTTGTTCTTGATGAACTTCAATTAAATGATTATGTAGTTCACGAAAAACACGGAATTGGACAATACAAAGGAATCGAACCCGTAACTGTAATGGGTGCAAAACGAGACTTTGTAATCGTAATGTATGCAGGCGATGACAAACTTTTAATTCCCGTTGAAAATATTGATTTAATTGATAGATATGTGGCTGATGGAAGCTCTTATGCTGTTGTTGATAAGCTCGGACGTGGAAGCTTTGCCAAACTAAAAGAGAAAGTAAAAGATAGACTTTTTGCCATTGCAAATGATATTATCAAAATTGCAGCTGCCAGAGAACTTGTAAATGGAATTCAAATCAACACAGACAAAAAAATTCTTGAAGATTTCCAAAAAAGTGCAGGTTTTGATTATACAAAAGACCAAAAAAGAAGTATTAGAGAGATTTTTACAGATTTAAGTAGCGGTCGAGTTATGGATAGACTTCTTTCAGGAGATGTTGGATTTGGTAAAACAGAAGTTGCAATGAATGCAATGTTAGCTGTAATTTTAGATGGTTATCAAGCGATTTTTATTTGTCCTACAACACTTCTTGCAACTCAACACTATCATAGTATGCAAAAAAGATTTTCAGAGTTTGGAATAAATATTGCTAAACTTGATGGTAAAACACCAGCGAAAGAGAAAACTGCTATTAAAAAAGCACTTGAAAATGGTGATATAAAACTTGTAATTGGAACACACTCACTTTTAGAAATTAAAACAAATAACTTAGCTTTAGTAATCATAGATGAAGAGCATAAATTTGGTGTAAAACAAAAAGAAAAACTAAAACACCTAAGAGAAGATGTACATATTTTCTCAATGAGTGCAACACCAATTCCACGAACTCTAAACCTTGCTTTATCAAAACTAAAAGGTATGAGTTCACTTCTTACTCCACCAACTGAGAGATTGGGAGTTAGAACTTATGTAAAAGAGTTTAGTGACAAATTAATCAAAGAGATTATTTTAAGGGAAAAAAGAAGAGGTGGACAACTTTTTTATGTGCATAATAACATAGCTTCAATTGAAGTGAAAAAAGCAGATATTGAGCAAATAGTTCCAGGAATAAAAATCCAAGTTATCCACTCTCAAATCAAACCAGACCTTGCAGAAAAAATCATAGATGCCTTTGAAAACAAAGAGTTTGATATTTTACTTGCAACTTCAATCGTTGAATCAGGACTTCACTTACCAAATGCAAACTCAATTATTATTGATGGAGCTGATAGATTTGGAATTGCAGATTTACATCAGCTTCGAGGTCGAGTAGGGCGAAGTAACAAAGAGGGATTCTGTTATTATGTAGTTGAAGATAAAAAACAAATCACAGATGATGCGGTAAAAAGACTAGTGGCTTTAGAGTCAAATTCATACTTAGGAAGTGGAACGGCGCTTGCTCACCAGGATTTAGAAATCAGAGGTGGTGGAAATATTATAGGTGAAGCCCAAAGTGGACACATCAAACAAATTGGATACGGTTTATATCTAAAAATGTTAGAAGATGCCTTAGCAAGTTTAAGTGGTGAAAACAAACCAGAGAAAAAAACAGTTGATATAAAACTAGCAATTTCAGCATACATCTCAGATGATTATATCCACGAAGATAGAGTAAGACTTGAACTTTATAGAAGACTTAGTCGCGCAAGTGATATTCAAGATGTTTATAAAATCGAAGAAGAGATGGAAGATAGATTTAGTAAACCAGATATTTACACAAAACAGTTTATAGAACTAATCATCATAAAAATCCTAGCGTTAAATCTAGGAATCCAAAGTATCAGCTCTTATGAAATGGCAATTACATTCACAAAAGCCAATGACACAAAAGAGACAATCAAATCACCAAGTAAAGATGATGACGATATTATTGCTACAACTTTGAGGTATTTGAGAAAGTAATCAAATACCAAAGAGTTTTAGCAACACTCCAACTCACAAACACTCAAAGCTTTCATTCCTTGTTCGTCTTCTGCTTTTTCAAACAGTTCATCCAAATAAAAAGAGTTTGAACACACAAGATATAATAAAGCCTCTTTTTCGTCATCTTTTGGATCTCTTGTATAGTAAGCTTTTGGAATCATTGGAACTACTTTTTTCCAATAGATATTCATGTTTTTTGGATTTTCAAGAACCCTCAACATATTATCAATCACTAAACAAGCATTTTCAAAACAATCAATATTTTTGAAGCTTACATATCTTTCATCAATTCGGATTTCTTTTTCAGACATTAAAGTCTCCTTCATTATTTTATATACAATTGTACTTGTTAATCTGCCTAAGTGCTATGTTATAATCTGAAGATTTACTGACATTTTACGAAAGAAAAGGGAAATATGGCGGAAGTTTCAAGTGTTACCTTTCATTATGTGTTAAAAGCTTTAGAGAAAACAACAAATATCTCTATAGAAAAAATGCTAAATGAAGTTGAGTTATCTTCTGATGTTTTATCAAAACATGATGGCAAAATAGATAGTAAAAAACTATCTTTTATTTTTAGATATTGTATGAAAGAATCAAATAATTCAGCTTTAGCTTTGCATATTGGACAAGCAGTTTCTTATCAATCTTTGGGACTTTTAGGGTATTTACTTTTAAATACAAATAGTTTAAAACAGATGATTGAAAAATTTAATTATTATCAAAAAGTAATAAGTGGATATTTTAAATTTCAATTTTTTGATGATGGGATTTATTATAAATTAGCAATTTATATAAATGAAAATCCGATGATTCCAGTTCCTAGTTTTCATGCACAAGTTCATTTATCTTCAATAGTTTCAATATTAACTCAAATTTTAGGACAAAAAATAATTCCTGAATTTACATATTTTTCCCAAGATGTTGATGAAAATCTAGTGGAATATCAGAAAATCTTTGGAGAGAATATCTTCTTTTCAAAAGGCGAAAATGCAATATTTTTCAAAATAGATAAATTAAATATTCCAGTTAAAAATCCAAACTCTTCAATGTTGGAATATTTTGAAAATGAAGCCAAAAAGATTTTGGATGAGTTAGAAAATAAATCTTGGTATGCAAAAGTTGAAAAAGAGATTTTAAAAAACATAGGAGAAAAAGAGGTTACAATAGATTTAATCTCTTCAAATCTTGGAACAACTCCAAGGACTTTACAAAATTATCTAAAAGCTGAATCGAAAACTTTTAGGGATGCATTAGGAAAAATCAGACAAAAACTTGCCCAACATTATATAGAAAATACAAAAATGGATTTAGGAACAATTTCTTTTTTATTGGGTTATAGTGAACCTAGTTCATTTTTTAGAGCATATAAAAAGTGGAATAAAAAAACACCAAAACAAAATAGTTAGGATTTTAAACTAAAAATAAAAAAGAGAAAGTATCTTTTCTCTTTTTTAAATAGGAGAGCTTGAACGCGATGGGTATAAAAGATTAAATTATTTATTTGCTCTAATAATAAATTGCTGCTAATTTATTATATAAGGAATTATATAAAAACAAAGTGGTCAAAAAGTGGCTTTATTTAAAAAATTTCTAATTCACAAACAACTTGTGCATGATCACTATTTAAAAGTGAACCATTTTGATTTTTTTGTAAGTGTTTATCAAAAACTTCAAATGAAGTTATTTCACCTAAATGATTTTCTCTATTTTTATCAAAGACATTTGAAACAAAAACATAATCCAAAACATTTCCTTTTCCAGCAAAATAACTTGTTGGAGTTCTTTTTATCTCTTTTTGTTCGGGATGAGGATTGTAAATCTCTTTTTCAAAAAAATTATAAGCATCAAGTAAGAGATAATCATCTTGTGTTAAATCTTCATCATGGTATCTTTTGTTTGTTAATGCTTCAATTGTAATTGAAAACTCTTTATCGTTTAAATCAGTCATTAAAATAGCTGGATTAGCTGTTAGTTTAATATCTGTAAAAATTGAGCTAGCTTCACAAAGTCTTTGTTTTAGTGACAAAGAATAGTTATCTTCTAAAGATTTTTTAACTTTCTCTTTTTTCTCAGCTAGGGTTGAATCTTTTGTAAAAACATATTCAAATTCATTATCTCTATTTGATTTTAAATGACAAACATAAACATCTAAATCTTTTTGATTAGGTAAGGCAATTGTTGCTTTTATTGGTTCCCTTGCAAATTTAAAAAAGTCATTTAAGTAATGTTTTTTCAATGCTGAAAAATCTATTTCAACTCTTTTTAAATTTCTAATTGGATATTTTGAAGCAAGGGCAACAACTGTAGTTGTATAAACTTTTTCATTTTTTTTATCTACTTTTGGACCATCGATTGTTTTAAAATATTTAAAACCTAGATCACTAAGTAGAGCTTTTAAAGCTTTTTTTGAGAAAACCTCTTGGAAACCAATAATATCACAGTTCATTTCAATGATTTGATTTTTTATCCAAGCTGTTTTTTCTTCCCATTGCTCAATATTGAATTTTTCTTTTTTTGTATACCACGAATATGGTGGTTCAACAAATTGAAAAAGGTTAAATGTTCCTACTCTTATTTTCATGTTTTTTAAAGTATAAAAATACTATTTCTCCCTAATTTTTTAGCTTCATACAGACAATCGTCAGCCTCTTTGTAAAGTAAATCACTATTCGTAATTGATTCGCCTTCTTTTGAAACAATACCAATTGAAATAGTTAAATGTTCTGATACTTCACTTGTTTTGTGTTCAATTTGAAGATTTTCTATTTCATCTTTTATTGAATTTGCAAATTCAATCACTTTATCTTTTTCTAAAGTAGTAATAATTCCGAACTCTTCTCCACCTAATCTAAAAGCAAAATCACTTGCTCTATTAGATTTTTTCTTTAAAACTAAAGCTACTTTTTCAAGGGCAATATCACCTTTTTGATGACCATAAGTATCATTGTATTGTTTAAAATAGTCAATATCCATAATCAAAAATGAGAAATAATTGTTTTCTCTTTTTGCTCTATTTAGTTCTTCAACAATCTTTTTATTAAAAAATCTTCTATTATATAGTTGTGTTAATTCATCTGTAATTGATAAATACTCTACATGTTTTTTATCTGTAATATTTGTTCTAATTGCTGTAAAGCCAATAATATCATGGTTTTTAAATATTGGTTTTATAATTGCATATACCCAATAACTTTTTCCTGTTTTACTTTTGTTATGAATCTCACCTTCCCAAATATTTCCATCAAGAATTTTTGTCCACATATCATCATAAAATTTAATTGGTGTTAGGGGATGCCTTACTAGTTTGTGGGTTTTTCCTATTAACTCTTCTTTAGAATACTCTGAAATTCTACAAAAAGCTTCACTAACATCAATAATGTAACCATTTTTATCAGTAGAAGAGATAATGATATTTTCATTTATAATTTTTATATAATCTTGTAGTTTTTTTTCTGTCTCATTTTTACTTTCAAGAGTTAAATTTAAATTATTTGCAAGAGAAACAAACTCTTTATATGTTAATTTTTGTGTATCAATTTTTTCATTCTCTTTTGAAGCTTTTTCAAAAGATGAAATAAGATTATTTATATTTGTATTAATAAATTGAGCTATTTTTTTAGATGTAAAATATAAACCTATAATCATCAATATAAACATAATTGACATATATATCAATTGTTCATAAACAGTATTTTTAAAAATATCTTCTTTTCTAGTTAACTCTTTTTCTACATCATCTAAATAAACTCCGCAACCAATTATCCAATTATATTTTTCGTAAGTTTTTACATAAGAGATTTTGTCATACTCTTTTGAAGTATTTATTTTTTTGAATTTATAAGAAAAAAAACCACCATCTGGATTTTGAGCTGTTTCAAGTTGTTTTTTAAATAAGTTTTCAGATGGATGTTTTTTGTAAACTTCTATTTTTCTACCATCAAAAACTAAAGCTTGTGCATCGATAGTATTAACAAAAAGATAGTTATTCCCATCAAATCTAACAGAGGCAATCCACTCTAAAATTTCATTTTGTGCGTTTGCTCTTATTTCATCAATATATTCACCCATCCCAATATGCCAGTTATATGGCTCAAATAGTTTAACATAAGAGATTTTTGAGTATTGTTTATTATCATAAGTATTAGGTTTTACAAAAGTAGTATTTAAAAACCCCTCTTTATTTTCTAATGCTATTTTAGATTGTTGTTGAATAAAATAATTACCATCTTCGTCTCTTAAGTTCCAAACATCATTGTATGTATCTAATTTTATTTTTTTGTTAAAAAGCACAGCTTGTCCACTATTGCTATTTATAAAAAAGTAAGTTTTATCATTTCCATAACTTGAATTATTTAGAGCATCAGCAATTAATAATTGTATTTCATCGGGTGTTTTTTTATTTTTATTTTCTTCATATATATTTCTCGCTAAATTATAAGCTTGATTAACACGTTCTTTTAATTTATCTTTTATTGAATTTGTTAATAAATCCTCTTTGTAATCTATTAAATTATATACACTTAGAACTTCTCTTTTTATTTGCTCTTTTTTTATTTGTGTAAATTCTTCTCTAATATTTAATTTATCATTTTGAAAATTTTGATACTGAAAAAAAATCGAGATAACAAATGCAAAAAAAACTGAAATAAATGCTGTTGTAAAAATAACTCTTGTTATAAAATTTGATAGTTGCATTCTTTATTCTTATGTTATATTTATAATATGATTGTATCTAAAGATAGTTATTTTCCCCATTAAGATAGTGTTAATATTCAATTTATAAATCATTAAAATCCTAATGTCATACTTTCACATATCAAAAAAAAAGGATTTACAATGACAATAAAAAATAGATTAATATCAGGATTACTATTAAGTACATTATTAGGAACAGGTTTATATGCAGCTGCTGATATGGATAAAAGAGGTAATTCAGAATGTATGATGAAGAAAGACAGAATGCATAAAATGGATAATCATAGAGGTGGAATATTAAGTATGTTTAGCGAGCTTAATTTAACAGCTGAACAAAAAACAAAAATAGAACAAATTATGGATGAAAGCAGAAAAAATATTAAATCAGAAGATGAAGCATTCACAAAAGATGGCTTTGATAAGGTTAAGTTTATTCAAATTATGTCTGAAAAAAGAGATAATATGCTAAAATCTCGAGCAGATGTAATGGAAAAATCTTATGCTGTTTTAACTACTAAACAAAAAGAGCAATTAAAAGTTCTTATGGATTTAAGAAAAGAAAAAATAGATAAAAAACTATAAGGCTTTTTCTAAAGCCCTTTAGAATTTGTTTTACTTTAGGTATTTTTTATAAATACCGCTAAAAGTAAATTTGAAATGATTAGGTTCCTTTTTAATAGGGACTATTAAAAAGGATAAATTTTGATTAAAATTGCAATGATAGAAGATGATTTAGAATTAGCTGAAGTTCTAACACAATATTTAAAGCAATTTAATATGGAAGTTACCAACTATGAAGAGCCATTTATGGCTCTTTCATCTTTGAAAATGAATAAATATGACCTCGTGATTTTAGATTTAACTCTTCCTGGAATGGATGGATTAGATGTTTGTAAAGAAATAGTTAAAAATTTCGATATTCCAATTATTATTTCAAGTGCAAGAAGTGATATAACTGATAAAGTTACTGCTTTACAGTTAGGCGCTGATGATTATTTACCAAAACCTTATGATCCAAGGGAACTTGAAATACGAATTAAAACAATTTTACGAAGATTTAATCACTCAAATGTTCAAGAAGATGAACCTGTAAACAAGATTTTTCGTTTAGATAATGAAAAAAAAGAGATTACAAAAAATGGTAAATATATTAAATTAACAGCAGCAGAATTTGAGGTTTTATCACTTTTATTAAAAAGAGAAGGTTTTATTATCTCAAGGGAAGATATCTTTGATAATTCAGATATATTAAACCAAGATTATGAAAGTTCAGGCTCACTGGCTGTCATTATAAACAGAATAAGACATAAAATTGAAGATAATCCAAAAGAACCACAATATTTACATACAATTAGAGGAATGGGGTATAAATTTATACAATGAATAGACAATCAATATTTTTTACAATAAGCGTAAGTTTTATAATATCAATACTTTTAGTAATAGTGAGTTTTTTAATATTAATTACCCATGATTATAGAATGAAAGAGGGTCAACTTTTAGATAAGTATGTGCCAGTTATGAAAATGGTTAATCGTCAAGAAAAAGCAAATTTTGATGAAGAGTTTATGAAGAGTTTGGAAGAGATTAATTATAAACTTTTTTCACAAATGGCTGATATTAACGCAATAACATATAATCCACAAACAAAAGTTTTAGTTGAAAAAATCCATCCAAAACATGATGATGTTTTTAGAATTTTGACCTTAAATGATAAAAATTATATCTACATGAAAAAAAGAGGGGAAACCATTTTAATTGAAGATAATAATACTACAAATAGTAATAGCCATATTTATATTATTTTAGTATTTGCAATTTTATTAATTACAATTATTTTAGTTTATTTAATTACTTTACGAAAGTTAATGCCTTTAAAAATCTTAAAAGATAAAGTTAAAACTTTAGGTGATGAAAATTTTGATTTCGAATGTTGTAATTTAACTGGTAAAGATGAAGTTTCACTTTTAGCGCAAGAGTTTAAAAAATCGGCAGAAAAATTAAAAAGTCTAAAAGAAGCTAGAAATATTTTTATTAGAAATATTATGCATGAGCTAAAAACTCCAATTACAAAAGGAAAATTTTTAACTCAATTAGAACAAAATGAAGAAAATAATGAGAAATTAAAATCAGTATTTAATAGACTGGAATCTTTAATAAATGAGTTTGCTTCAATAGAAGAGTTAATCTCTTCAAATAAAAATATAGAGAAAAAGTTTTATTATTTAGATGATGTAATTGATAATGCAAAAGATATTTTGATGATTGAAGATGAACATGTAATTTCAAAATATGAAAATAAAAAATTAGAAATAAACTTCAAACTTTTTTCAATTGCGATTAAAAATTTAATTGATAATGCAGTTAAATATTCACCAAATAAAGAAGTTGTAATTAAAACCCAAGAACAAAATATAATATTTGAAAATAGTGGAG
>JBBRXF010000019.1:0-25389 GCA_038248665.1 Campylobacterales bacterium
CATCCAAATTATTTTATTTATTCGCATTGTATCCAATCTTTATATTATTTAAAATCATGTCTAAAAACAGTATTAAATTTTTGATTTTTAATGAATTCTTCACATCGTTGAATATAAATATCATAAATTTTTCTATTTTGATATTTAGAATTTAAATCTTTAAATAGAGTTAATGCTTCATCTAATTTTTCTTCTTCATATAACTTAATTGCATTTTCATATATTTTCAATTCATCAATATTTTCTTTAAAATCTTTTTCTAAGCAAATAACTTCCCATAATTTTATAGGTTCTTCTTTACCTTTTACTTGAACAAAATCTAAGTATCTAAAAATATATTTTTCTTTTAATTTATCTTTATTATTTTGAGAAATAATTAATTTAGTTCCATAAAATTTGCATAAAGATTCAATTCTTGAACCTAAATTTATAGTATCTCCAATAACTGTATAGTCACTTCTTCCTATACTTCCTATTTCTCCAACAGTTGCAATTCCAGTTGTTATACCAATTCCAATTTCAATAATTGGTTGATCGTTTTTAATTAATTCTTTATTCAAAATCTCTAAATAACTTAGTTGTTCTAAGCCACTTAAAACAGCTTTATCAGCATGATTTTCTATTTCAAAAGGTGCATTCCAATATGCCATTATTGAATCGCCAATATATTTATCTATAGTTCCACTATTTTTTACAATTATTTCACTCATTGGTGTCATATATTGATTTAAATATTTAATTAGAAGTTCTGGTTTATTGATTTTTTCAGAAATGTTTGTAAATTTTCTTATATCACTAAAAAATATGGTTATCTCTTTATTTTGTGCTTGTAATTGGTTTGAATCTAGATTTTTAATTAACTCTTCCATAACATTTTTTGAAACTTTTGAAGCAAATTTCTTTTTTATATCTTCTCTTTTTCTTATTTCATAAAAATATCCAATAACTAAACTTATGATTCCAGATAAAATTATTGTAATAATTGGGAAAAATGTATTTATTACAATTCCCACATTAAATAAAATGTAGTAATTAATATAAAATAGTGCAAATAACAAAGCTCCCATAAAAAATGGCGTCAACCAAATAGGAATCTTTCTTATTATAAAAAATGTAAAAAGTGTTAATAGTAAAATTAATACAATATTTAAACCATCTACCCATGAAGCTTTATATAAAAAATCTTGAGCGATGATATTATCAATGGCATTTGCATGAACTTCAACTCCTGGAAATATAGCTTCAAAGGGTGTAGCTCGTAAATCCATTAGTGCAGCAGCAGATGTTCCCATTAAGGCAATTTTATTTTCTACATCTTCTTGTTTGAAGTTATTATTATAAATATCAACAGCAGATAAATATTTAAATGTTTTCTCTTTTCCTCTAAAATTTATTAATAATCTTCCATATCTATCTGTAGGAATTGTTAGTTCATCTAACTTGATATTATTAACACCATTTTCATTGTAATTAATAAAAATTTTTTTAACTCCAAGGGCAATTCTAAGGGTCTCTAAGGCAAGTGACGGATAAATTTGCTCATTATAAGAGATAATTAAAGGAACACTTCTAATAATTCCTGAATCATCTGGGATATTATTGAAAAATCCACTTGAATAAGATGTATCTTGCAAAATTGGAATATTTAGAATTGAGCCTTTTGCTTCTAATAGATAATTTTTTCCCATTTGTTTATTTTTTTCTACAAAAATAGTTTGAATAGAAGGAGCTTTTTTATTAATATAATCACTATTTGAAAATTCAAATTGGTAACCAAGAATAGTAGGAGTATTTGCTATTGTTTGAGCAAATTCTAAATCATAATTTGCAATAACATCTTTTTTTATATTAAATTTTTTAAATATATTATGTGGTGAACTTCTATCTTCTTCTGCAAATACAATATCTAGTCCAACTATTGCAATATTTTTATCATTTAGATTATGAAGAATTTTTGAAAGAATATCTCTAGGCCATGGCCATTGACCTAATTGTTGTAAAGATTTTTCATCAATGTCAATAATTAAAACACTATCACTTTTAGGTGCTATTTCTCCTCTTATTGTAAACATTGAATCTCTTAATCTATCATCTAATGATTGAAGAATTGATGGAGGAAAAATATATACAAGAATTATTAAAGTTGCAATTAAAAAAGCTATAAGCAAATTAATGTTTTTAATCATTTTTTAAATCTAATTGTTCTGGATTTAATACTTCATTTGAGTACTGTTTAAAAATATCATGGTTAAAAAAGAATTGAACTAAATCTTTATCTAATTCATCTTTTTCACACATATCTTGTAAAATATTTTTAACAGTAGATAATGTCATAGCAGCTTTATATGGTCTACTTGATGCTGTTAATGCTTCAAAAATATCTGATAAAATCATAATTCTATCTTCTAAAGTAATATCTTTTTCAGTCAATCCTCTAGGATGTCCTGTTCCATTTAATTTTTCATGGTGGTTACAAGCAATATTTAAAACATCTTTATATTTTTTAGGAAAAGGCAATTCTGAAATCATATCTAAAGAAAGTTGTGCATGATTTTTTATAATATCAATTTCTTCTTTTGTTAGAGTTCCTTTTCTAATTGAAAGATTATAATATTCATCAGAGCTAATTAAAGGAGTGTCAATATTATCTTTTTTATAAGTTAATTTAGATATTTTTTCTAGTTTCAGAATATCCTCATCTCTCATAAACTCTCCACCTAAATTTACTCTTTTAATAAATGATGAATAATCATTTAGCTCTTCTATATTTTTATCAAATTCCTCTTTTGAGATTTGTTTTTTTAGATATTCAATCTCTTTATCTTTTTTTATTAGTTCAAATCGCTGTTCAACTAAATGGATTCTATCATAGATTTTTTCAAGTTTTGTTGCTTTATCTAGAACATGATCTGGCATAGAGATTTTTCCAATATCATGCATCCAAGCTGCTAGTGCAATTTGTTTATAGTCATTTTGACTATATTTTATATCTTTATAAATTGTCTCATCATTATTGATTGCATTTGCAATTAATAGAGCAATCTTTTCAACTTTTAATATATGATCTTTTGTATATGGTGATTTAGCATCAATTGCTTTTGCAATAGTCGAAACAAATGCATTTACAAATTCTTCTAAACTACCGATTAATTGCATATTTGTAAGTGCCATTGCAGCTTGTGATGCTAAAGAGATAATAACTTTTTCATCTAATTTGTCAAAACTTATTATGTCTCTATTTTTCATTTTATTAATTAATTGTAAAACACCAATAACATCATTCTCATGGTTTATTAAAGGGATTACTAACATAGATTTTGAACGATATTTAGTTGTATTATCAAACTTCTTTGTACCATCAAATTTATATTTTCTTGTTTTATAGACATCTAAAATATTAATAATTCTTTTTTCATTTGCACAAACTACTGCAACCATTTTATTATTTAATGTTCCATCTTCTAAGTATATTGGTAAACTTGGCCAAATCGAGCTATCTTTTGTGTCATTTAGTTTTATATTTAAAGTAGTGTTTTGTACTACTTTAAAATCAAGATTTTTTTCATCTTTAGATTTAATATATAAAGTTCCAGCATCTGCATTTGTTAGTTTTCTTGTTAATGTTAAAATATCTTCAAATAACTTTTCTTTATTGTGCTCAGATGTAAGTGCTAAGTTTATTTTCATAATCTCTTCAAATTTATGTTCACTTAATATATTATTTTCAATATTTCCAGTTTCAATATGAATTACATCACCTTCTTTTAATATCTTTCCATGATGATTTAATAGTTTATGTTTTTTAATATCATTTAATAACTCTTTTTTATAAGTAGGTTTTAAATGATAAAAGAAGATAGAAATATCTTTTCTTTTTAAATCTTGAAGTTGTTTTGCTATTAAAGAGGGAGTTAGATGTTTTGTTAATTTTGCTAAATCTTCTAATTTATCTGGAAATGAACACTCAATTATTAAAGACTTAATATTCTTATCATTGTTTATCTCTTCCCAAAGTGTAGGATTAATATATGTGTCACCACTTATTATAAAACTTTGGTCTTTTTTTGTAATCATATAACCACATGAACCAGCAATATGTTCAGCATGAATAGCTTTTATTGAATAATTATGAATATTTATAGTTTCATCTATTTTAATGGGTTTTAGAATTAGTGAAAAATTATTACTTTTAACTAATTTTATTTTTGTAAAATCAGGCCAAATTTCATCATTAAAAGAGTGTTTTTTAAGTACATTAATAGTCTCTTCTAAGGCATAAATTGTAAGTGGTGTAGTTCTTTCTTCAAAAAAAGTTTCAATTATAAAAGGTAAATCGGCAATATGATCTGCGTGAGAATGGGTTAAAAAAATGTGATCTATCTCTTTTGCTTCATCACCTAAGGCATTTAAAATATTTCCAGCATCAATAACTATATCTTTAAATATTTGAAAAGAGGTTGTATTTTGATTTCTTGCTTTACTACCACTTGCCCCTAAAACTTTTATATAATTCATGAAAAACCTTTGATTTAATCAGGAATTATAGCAAAAAGAGCTTATTTTTTAGTGTTTAATATCATTGGCTTTAAAATCATCATATGGATCCATATGAATATTTATAATCCAATCCCTATTTAAATCCAGCTTTTCTATTTTATGTTCAATTGAATCACTAGCTTTATGTGCTTCCATTAAAGTAATTAGGCAGTTAAAAACTAAATGAACTTCAACAAAAGTTTGATTTGCTGCTTCTCTTGTTTTTAATAAATGGTAAGTATTTACTTTATCATTTTGTTCAATAATTGTTTTTATTTTAGAAACAATCTCTTCATCAACTGATCTATCTAATAAAACTAAAATACCATCATGTATAAGTTCATAAGCAGAATAGATAATATACAAAGCAATTCCACCACCTACAAATACGTCTATGATTTCATATCCAGTAAGGTTTACAAGTATTAAAGAGATTAAAACTGCACCATTACTAAATACGTCTGTTTTATAATGAAGTGCATCTGCTTTAATAACCATTGAATTAGTTTTTTTTGCTACATAGTTTAGATAAAGAACCAATGAAATAGTAATGACTAAAGATATAAGCATTACAATTATTGAAGTTTCTAATAATTGAGAAACTTCATTACTCATAGCTTTTTTAACAGCTTGATAAAGTAAAAAAAGACCAGAGATTGTAATGATTGTACCTTCAATAACAGAGGCTAAGGCTTCAATTTTTCCTCGTCCATAATTAAAAGTTTTATCAGCTGGTTTCTCTGAGTTTGAAATTGCAAAGTAGTTGAATATAGATACGAACATATCTAGAACTGAGTCAATGGCAGATGCAAGAACTGCAACTGAACCACTGGCAAAGCCAATAACGAGTTTTATTAGTGTAAGTACCGCTGCAACACTAGATGAAACAACGGTAGCTTTTTTTTGAGGAGTCATTATTTGTTTTCTACAAACTCTTTGATTCTTTTAATTCCCTCTTGAATTGTTGCTAAATCTGTAGCAAAAGAGAATCTAACATAACCTTCAGTTCCAAAAGCAAGACCTGGAACTAATGCTACACCTTTTTGTTCTAATAAATCAGAACAAAATTTCACAGAATCGCTAGATACTTCTTTTATATTTACAAAAACATAAAATGCACCATCTGGATCTGTAGTTGATAAACCTTTAATATCATTAAATGATTTAACAACTATATTTTTTCTTTTTTCAAATTCAACTCTCATCATCTCAATAGCTTCATCAGCATCACCTTCAAGTGCAGGAATTGCTGCATATTGAGTCATTGTGTTGATATTTGAAGTAACTTGACCTTGAAGTTTTGTTAAAGTTTTTGCAAGTGCTGCATTTGGAGTTGCAATATATCCAAATCTCCAACCAGTCATTGCTACTGCTTTACTTAAACCATTGATTGTAACAGTTCTATTGTACATATCTTCAGATACTTGCGCAGCAGCTGTAAACTTTTTACCGTTATACATAATTTTTTCATACATTTCATCTGATAAAACGATAATATCTGTACCTTTTAAAACTTCTCCAAGTGCAAGTAGTTCTTCTTTAGAATAAACAGAACCTGTTGGATTTGAAGGAGTATTTAAAAGTAAAATTTTTGTTTTTGGTGTAATCGCTGCTTTTAATTGTTCTGGTGTGATTTTGAAATCAGTTGAATCATCAGTTTCAATAAATACAGGAACACCATCTGAAAATTTTACTTGTTCAGGATATGTAACCCAATAAGGTGCTGGAATTATAACTTCATCACCATTTTCAATTAATACTTGAAATAGGTTAAATAATGAATGTTTTGCACCATTACTAATAACAATACCATCTAATTTATATTCTAAACCATGGTCTTTTTTTAGTTTGTTAATAATTGCTTGCTTGGTAGCGATAATACCTTCAACTGCTGTGTATTTTGTTTGTCCATCATTAATAGCTTTAATAGCTGCGTGTTTAATAATTTCTGGAGTATCAAAGTCAGGTTCACCTGCACTAAAACTTAGTATATCTTTACCTTGAGCTTTAAGCTCTCTACCTAAGGCAGTAATTGCCATAGTAACCGATGGAGACAGTGTTTCCATTCTGTTTGCAATTTTCATTAGCATTTCCCTCAATAAAATTAACATTATATTTTTGATATAATAGTGCGGGATTTTACCAAATAATTACTTAAGGAAAAGTTTGAGCTTTCAAATTGAAATAAATCAAAGAATAGTAACCGTTCAGTTAGAGAAAAAAAGAAACATAAAGCATGTTTATCTAAGAGTTTTAAGCCCAAATCTAATACAAATAAAAACAAATATTTATTATACATTATATGATGCAAAAAATTTAATTGAGAAAAAAATGGATTGGATTGAGAGTTCAATTATCAGACTTGAAGAAAGAAATGTAAATGAAGATGAATTTTTATATTTAGGTGTTAGAAAAAAATTAGAAGATTTTAAAATCAAAAATTTAGATAATTTTTACAAAAAAGAGATTTTAAAATATTTACCAAATTTAGTGGAAATATATGCAAAAAAAATGAATCTATTTCCTACTTCAATAAGATATAGAAAAAATAAAAGAACATGGGGTTCTTGTAATTATCAAAATGGTTTGAATTTTAATATTTTATTAATGAAATTTCCCATAGAACTTATGGAATATGTGATTATTCATGAATTAGCTCATATAAAACACAAAAATCATTCAAAAAGATTTTGGGATTTAGTGGAAGTTCATTGTCCAGATTATAAACAAAGGGAAAAAATATTTAAGAATTTTTTATAGTTTTTCTTATTTCTTCAAATTTTCTGAATATGTATTCGTCTTTTGCTCTATTTTCAAAAATACCATAAGCTCTCTCCTTATATAAGGGAGCAGGGGCTTTCTCTGGTTCTTTTTTTTCAATAACATTTGTAATAAAAAATCCAATATCTTCAACATTTGCAATCTTGAAATTTTTTAATAATGATTTTATATCTGCTTTGTTATACTCAAATTCCATTTTATAAACAGGATGGGTTAACACAAAAAACAAGGTTTGATTTTTTACATAAGCGAACTTTACTCCTTTTTTTAGTTTTAAAGGAAGAACTTCTATAAACTTTTTGATTAAAAAAGATGTATTAATCTTACTGAATTCAGGATTATTTTTAAGATGACTAAGTATTTCATTAATTTTTTTCATGGGCTAATTATAGCAGGTTTTATATTATCATTTAGTGGTTGTGGTTACAAAGATGATCCAAAATATATTCAACAAGATTCTTCAACAGAACAAAATAGTAATAACATTTCAAAACAATGATTTACGATTACATAATTATAGGCACAGGAGTTGCTGGGCTTAATGCTGCAAGATTGATTCCAAAAAACAAAAGAGTTTTGATTTTATGCAAGATGTCAACATGGAATTGTAATACTTTTTGGGCTCAAGGTGGAATCGCAAGTGCAGTTGATGAAACTGATATTCCAGCTCATATTCAAGATACATTAACAGCTGGTGTTAATTATAATGATAAAGAGGCGGTTGAACTTTTAAGTAAAAAATCAGTTTCTGCTATTAAAAACTTAATTTCAGATGGAATGAAATTTGACTTAAATGATAATGGTGAATTAGCATACACAAAAGAAGCAGCTCATAGTAGAAATAGAATTCTTCATGCAGATGGTGATGCAACTGGTAGAATGATGCATATTTTTTTACTTGAACATTGTGAACATGCAATAATAACTCAAGCAGTTGTTTGTGATTTATTAATAAAAGATGATATTTGTTATGGAGTTCAGTATTTTACCGATGAAACAACTCAAAAAGTAGTTTATGGTCACAACACTATTATTGCAAGTGGTGGAGTTGGTTCAATTTATAGATACCATACAAATTCAACTGCAAATGCAGGTGAAATTCAAGGAATTATTGCTGAAAAAAATCTTCCATTAAAAGATATGGAAATGATGCAGTTTCATCCAACTGTTGTTAGAGGAACAAACTTCGCTCGAAAACCTTTATTATCTGAAGCTTTAAGAGGTGAGGGTGCTTATATTGTTGATGATAATGGTTATAGATTTTTATTTGATTATCACAAAGATGGAGAGTTAGCACCAAGGGATGTTGTTAGTCGTTCAATCTTTGATTACAATAAAAAAACAGGTTTAGGTGTATATTTATCTTTTGAAACATTTGAGAAAAAAGCATTTAAAAAAAGATTCCCAAATATTTATTCAAACCTAAAAGAGTTAGGTTACGATTTACCATTTGAAAGAGTTCCAATTAGTCCAGCATTTCACTATTCAATGGGTGGAATTGAGACAACTTTAGATGCAAAAGTAAAAGGAATGAAAAATCTTTATGCCATTGGAGAAGCTGCATGTACTGGTGTTCATGGAGCAAATAGATTAGCTTCTAACTCTTTACTTGAAGGTTTGGTTTTCTCACAAATTGCAGTTGAAGATTCTTTAAAAAATGATTTTAAAATCCAAAAAGATAATTATGATAAACCAATCATTAATTATGTAAGAAATCAAGCAATAGATAAAGATTTAAAAGACAATTTAAGAGAGATGATGTGGACTCATGCTTCAATAGTAAGAGATCCAAAAACTCTTCAAACTACATTGGATACGATAGAGGCTTACTTAAAGCTGAATGTGGGCAGATTACTTTTTTTAAGGCTACTTACGGCAAAATCTATTTTACAATCTGCACTAAAACGAAAAAAATCTTTAGGTGCACACTTTATTAAGGAGAATTGATGTTTAAAGTTTTAATGGCTTTATTTTTAGGTTCAATATCGTTATTCGCCTCAGCTACAACTACTGAAGCAAATCCAGATATTACTATGACATGGGTTGGATTTGCAACTTTACTTATATTTTTAATCGGTTATTATATTGTAGCTGCTGAAGAAAAATATATGATTGATAAGGCAAAACCTGCTTTATTTATTGGTACATTTATGTTTATATTAGTTGCTATTTATTATGTATTAAATGGTTTAAATATGGATTTAGTTCATAATGAAGCTAATCATTTAATACTTGAGATTGCTGGTATTTTCTTCTTCTTATTTGTAGCAATGACATATATTGAATCATTACTTCATATGGGAGTTTTTGATAGATTAAAATATAACTTAGTCTCTAAAGGTTACACATATCGAAAACTATTTTGGGTAACTGGATTTTTAGCATTTTTTATCTCGCCTGTTGCTGATAACTTAACAACAGCTCTTATTTTATCAACAGTTTTAATAACTATTGAAAAAACAAGAAAAGATTTCTTAGTACCAGGTGCTATTAATATCGTTGTTGCTGCAAATGCAGGAGGTGCTTGGTCTCCATTTGGTGATATTACAACTTTAATGGCATGGACAGCAGGAAAGGGTACTTTTACTGACTTCTTATATCTATTTCCAGCAGCATTTTTAGGATTTTTAGTAACAGCATTTTTATTATCAAGATTTGTTCCAAATATAGTGCCAGTTTTTGATGCTTCAAATGAAAAAGCACCAAAAATGTCAGAGGGTGCAAAAGTAGTTATGGCTCTTGGAGTATTTACTATTGCTTGTGCTGTATTATCTCATCAAGTATTACATTTACCAGCAATGTGGGGAATGATGTTTGGTTTAGCTTTATTAAAAATCTATTCTTACGGTTTAAAAAGAAAATATGGTGTGGATCATTTCAATATTTTCCACTCAATGGCAAAAATTGAAAATAATACTTTAATGTTTTTCTTTGGTATTTTAGCAGCAGTTGGAGCTTTATATTTCGTTGGTTGGTTAGGACTTGCAGCTGTTGTTTATCATCCAGATGTTTTAGGACCAACAATGGCAAATATTGGAGTTGGATTCTTATCTGCTATTGTAGACAACGTTCCTGTTATGAGTGCAATCTTAAAAGCAAATCCTACTATGGGTGTTGACCAATGGATGCTTGTAACTATGACAGCTGGAGTTGGTGGTTCATTAATCTCTTTTGGATCAGCAGCTGGTGTTGGAGTTATGGGAAAAATGCATGGTGTTTATACATTTGGTTCTCATATGAAATATGCATGGACTATTTTTATTGGATATGTTGTATCAATTGCAGTTTGGTATGTTCAATATCAAATGTTAGGAATAGGACATTAAGTTCTAATAAACTTAGAATAAAAAGGGCTGTTAGGATTTTTCCTAATGGCCCTTTTTTTATTTAACCATTTTTTTACAACTTTTTAGATAAAATATTTAATTAAAATTTGTAATATTCAACACAATAGTGTGAAATATGAAGGAAAACAATATATGAAACATGTCCCAATCGTAGTATTAGATTTTGGTAGTCAATACACTCAAATCATTGCTAGAAAACTAAGAGAAGCTGGTGTTTATTCTGAAATAGTACCTTATAGTGAGAGTATTGAAGATATTATGGCTAGAACTCCAAAAGGTATTATTCTTTCAGGTGGTCCTGCTTCTGTTTATGCTAAAGATGCTTATCATCCTGATACTACAATCTTTGATTTAGGTCTTCCAATTTTAGGTATTTGTTATGGAATGCAGTTAATTTCTCAACATTTTGGTGGAAGCGTAATTCCTGCTGATCACCATGAATATGGAAAAGCAAAATTAAAATTTGAAATTGAAAATCCAATTTTCAAAGACACAACAGATGGTCAAATTGTTTGGATGTCTCACGGTGATAGAGTAGAAAATATTCCAGCTGGATTTGAAAGAATTGCAACAAGTGAAAACTCTCCATTTGCAGCTATTGCAGATATGGATAGAAATATTTATGCATTCCAATTTCATCCAGAAGTTTACCATTCAGATGAAGGAAGCAAACTATTAAAAAACTTTGCAAAACATATTTGTGAATGTGAATCAACTTGGAATATGGGTTCTTTTGCAAAAGAGCAAATTAAAAGTATTCAAGAAAGAGTTGGAAATAAAAAAGTTCTTTGTGGAGTTTCAGGTGGAGTTGATAGCTCAGTTGTAGCAACACTTTTAGCTGAAGCAATTGGTTCACAAGTTATTCCTGTATTTGTTGATAATGGATTATTAAGAGCAAATGAAAGAGAACAAGTTGAAGCAATGTTCAAAGCACGTGGTGTAAAACTTATCACTGTAGATGCAAGTGAACAATTCTTAACAAAATTAGCAGGTGTTACAGACCCTGAAACAAAAAGAAAAATCATCGGTGAAACATTTATCGAAGTATTTGATAAAGAAGCAAAAAAACACGATGGTATTGAGTTTTTAGCACAAGGTACACTTTATACAGATGTTATTGAATCAGTATCTGTAAAAGGTCCTTCAAAAACTATCAAATCACACCATAATGTTGGTGGATTGCCTGATTGGATGAAATTTGAATTAGTTGAACCTTTAAGAGAAATCTTCAAAGATGAAGTTAGAGCTTTAGGATTAGAATTAGGACTTCCAGCTTCAATGATTGGAAGACATCCATTTCCAGGACCTGGACTTGCTATTAGAATCATGGGAGATGTAAATAAACCTGATTTAGAACTATTAAGAAAAGCAGATACTGTAATGTTAGATGTATTACACGCAACTGGTTACTATGACAAAACATGGCAAGCATTTACGGTATTATTAAACGTAAAATCTGTTGGAGTTATGGGTGATAATAGAACTTATGACAACACAGTGTGTGTTAGAATCGTTGAAGCAACAGATGGAATGACAGCAACATTTGCACATATTCCACATGAAATATTAGAAACTATCTCAAGAAGAATCATCAACGAAGTTGATGGAATCAACAGAGTAGTTTATGATATTTCATCAAAACCACCAGCAACTATTGAGTGGGAATAATTTCTAACAATTTTCACGCATCTTTCACCAAAGTTTGGCTCGATGTACTTGTAGTACACCTTCGCCAAGCTTTGGCAAAATCTACATAAAACTTGTTAGAAATGTTAAAAATCCATATTTTATTTTTTAAACCATTCTTTAGAATAAAATGAATAAACATTATTTATTATTTCTTCAATATCTCTATTATCAATTAGAATTTTTACTATAGGTCCTTTGTCAATATTTAATATATTATCAATATTTTTCCAAGTGTCAAAATTTTCATTATGCATAATATTAGTGGTAATTGGTCTTAAATGTTTTATTCCATTACAAATTTTTCTTACTATTCCAAAATCATCATACTCATATATTTTTTTTGAGAATGCTTCTTCTTCATTTTTTGGTTCAATATTTATCATTTGTTGTGTTTTTTTATCCCATTTTTCTGTTTTATATTCTGGTGCAATCCACTCTCTTAAATGATTTAGACTCATTATAATGAAAAATAATTGTTCTATACTTTTTTCTTCTGATTGTTTGTATTTTGTTATTGATATGCCAATTTGTGCATATAGTTCGTGATAAGAAAGATTAAAACTCATTTTAAAAGTATCCTTAATAAATGTATAAAAATTATTATACTTAATTTTTCGTTCCCAAGCTTCAGCTTGGGAATGCATATCTAAACTTTAAAAAAAAGGATAGCTTCCTCTTAAAGATTCAAACTCAAATCTTTCTTACGACGAACAACTAACATGCGATATTCCAGCTATTCCAAAAAAATCTGAAGGTTTTTTAATATAATATTTCTCTTCTATTTCTTTTGTTTGTTCTTCGTATGGATTTGTCATTATTTTTTGTAATTCATGTACTGGTTTATAGTTTCCATTTTCAGCTTCTTGGTATGCTTTAACTAAATGCCATTCTCTTAAAGTATATTTTGGATTTATAAGTTTCATTTGATTTGATAGTTTTTGTTTTAATTCTTCATCATTTACATTTATAACTGATTTCCAACTTTCAAGCCAACTGTTCCATCTTGATTTGATATTTTCATTTCCGCTACTTCCATAAAAACTTTTTTCAATTTGATTGATATCATTTGGAATAGATGAGAGTTCTCTAAAAAATATAGTATAGTCAACTTTTGTTTCTATCATAAGATTGATAAGTTCCTCAAATAACGAAACATCAAATTTACTGATTCCTAGTTTACTAGCCCACATATTTTCCATTTTTTCTTGCATAAATTTGCTAAAGTTATTTTCGATTTTTTCTAATTCTTCTAAAGCTTCTTTATTTGAATTAAGTAATGGTTTTAGCGCACTACAAAATGATTTAAAGTTTTTTTGCGCTGCAAGTGGTTGATTAAAAAATGAAAAGTGCATTCCTCCACCTGTCCAAGATTGATATTTTGGGTCAAACATTTCGACAAATCCAAAAGGACCATAATCTAGAGTAAAACCTCCTGCTGCGCAGTTATCGCTATTGAAATTACCTTGACAATATCCAACTCTTATCCAGTTAGCAACCATTGATGTAAGACGATTTTGAAACTCATTTGCTATTATTATGATTTTTTCTTTTAAGTTTAAATCTTGATTGATTATCTCACTATATTCCCTATCAATCAAATGTAAAACAATCATTTCTAACTCTTTTAAAACATTTTCATGTTCATTTTTTCTAGCTCGTCTGCCAAAAAGTTCAAGTTGTCCAACTCTTATAAATGAAGATGCAACTCTTGTTGTGATTGCAACATCTTCTTCAATCATAAGCTCAGGATCTTTTGAGTACGAATTATCCCTAAACCAAGGTCTCGTTACTTGCTCTTTTTTAGAGGTAAATAGAGTTAAAGACCTTGATGTAGGAATTCCAAGTGCGTGCATATGTTCTTGAGCTAAAAACTCACGAACACTTGACCTTAAAACTGCACGACCATCTGCACCTCTACAATATGGAGTTTTTCCTGCACCTTTTAGTTGAAATTCCCATCTTTTACCATTTATAAGAGCTTCAAAAACTGAGATTGCTCTACCATCTCCATAACCATTTCCAGTTTGAAAAGGACATTGGGCATAATATTCTGTACCATAAATAGATAGTGCATATCCCGTTGCCCAACCTGTATTTTGTGTTAGATTAGAAATATTAGACATATCACCTGAAAATAGTTTGATAAAATCATCTGATTTTATTAGGTTCTCCGAAAAGCCTAATTCTTTAAAAAAGTTAACACTGTGAGAAATATATATTGGTTCTTTAATCGCAGTTGGACTTACTGGTACATAGTGACCACTAAAAACTTCTCTTGATAATTTATTGTCTCCATTAAATTTTGCATCAGGGTCACTGTTGAGTTTGTTTACAAATGAGTAATTAGCTAATTTTTCAAGTTCTTCAAATGTTTCTATATTTTTGTTAGTATTTTTTTTCATAATTATATTTTCCATAAATTTTTATTTATTAAGATTCTAACATAACTACCTTTGATTCAAAACAAAGCAACTATTAACTAAAATACAAAAAATACCAATAAAAGCGACAATTATGGCAATAACAAGACAAATAATATTTTTAGCAAAAAGAGATTGTATTGAAGAACTAAAAGCATTACTTAAATCGACTATTGAAGATACTAAAAAAGAAGAGGGATGTTTGATGTATGAAGTTTTTCAAACAAAAAGTAATCCAGTAGAATTTATCGTGATTGATTCTTGGGAAAGTGAAGAAGCATTAAATAAACACTATGAAACTCCACATTACTCACATTTTATAAATAATTTCAAACAATATAATGCTCATATTGAGCCTTTTGAATTAGAACTTTTATAAAATCAAAAGACAAAATAATAATGAAAATCTCATATCATCGCAGACGTAAAATCAAAACAAGAAGAATAGCTTTACGGGATTTGATTTTACGAGGTATAAATGAGCCAAAAGACTTAGCAAAAGAGTTAAAAGTTACTGTGCAAACGATAAAAAGAGATTTAGAAGCACTTAAAACCATGAGTGAAGAAGATTTTACTTTTGAAACTAGACAAACGTCACAAGAAATACTTGATAAAAAAGATACTATATTAAAAATGTTAGATGATGAAAATTACTACACAGAAAATGGGGATTTAAATATAATAAAGATTACAAAAGATTTAAATACAAGTCGAGCAACAGTTATGTCTGTTTTAAATGGAGAATAAAAAATGATAGTTGAAATACCAGGAAGAGAATCTTTTGAGATAAAAAATGTTGTTTTTGATTACAATGGCACAGTTGCCATTGATGGGAAATTAATTGAGGGAATTTCTGAGAGTATAAATGAACTCTCAAATAGTTTTAATTTCTATGTAATCACAGCAGATACTTACGGTACTGTAAAAAAAGAGTTACAAAATACAAAGTGTGAGGTAATTGTGATTCCTAATTCACAACAAGATATTAGTAAGTTAGATTTTGTAAAAGAATTAGGTTTGCAATATACTTTAAGTGTGGGAAATGGTCGAAATGATAAATTGATGCTAAAAGAGACAGTTTTAGGCATAGCAATTTTACAAGATGAGGGGCTTTGTACGCAAACATTATTAAACTCAGATATTTTAGTAAAATCTATTTTTGATGTTTTTGCTTTTTTAAAAGATTCAAATAGATTAATAGCAACTCTTCGAAACTAAATTTTAAAGGAAAATAACAGATGAAAATCCATAGAATTAACCCATGCAAAAGATGGTCAGATGTGACTGTTTTTAATGGAATTGCAACTTTTACAGAAGTTGCAGACACGGATACAAGTGCAGATATAAAAGGTCAAGTTCAACAAATATTTGACCAAGCCGAAGCTAGTTTATCTTTGATTGATAGTGATAAATCAAGAATTTTAGCAGTTACAATTTACATCACAGATTTTGCAAATTTCGATGGTTTAAATGAAATTTGGGATTCTTGGTTTCCTGATGGCTGTGCTCCTAGTCGTGCTTGTGTTAAGGCTGAATTAGTAGACCCAAATTTGTTAGTTGAAATGACATTCACTGCAGCTGCAGGTGAGAAATACCAATCATAATTTTAAATTCAAGAGAAGCTTTTCTTGAATTCCTCAATTTTTATCATATAATGTAAACCATAAACAATAACTATCATCTTTCTTTTAACTACAACTTAAGAAATTGCGGGGATACTTTACAAGTATCCTGTCCCTGAAACTATGGGTTTATCAAACATACTTAAGGAATGTAGCCCATGAATATAACAACAAACGATTCTCAAATACTCATAGCTCTGAATAAACCTAAAGGTTATTTAGTCACAAGATCCGATGACCTTGGGCGAAAAACTGTTTACAATCTTTTACCTGATAGCATTTTTCAAGATGGATGGATGCCTATTGGACGCCTTGATTTAGAATCAAAAGGGCTTTTATTATTCACAAGAGATGGAAAAATAAATGATGCTTTAACAAAACCTGGAAATTGCATCAAAATATATGAAGTTTGGGTTAGAGGTTACGTAACAGATGAACATATTTTAGAAGCTAAAAATGGTGTTGAAAGTATTCATGGAATACTGAAAGCAAAAGTAGAAAAAATAGGAAATGGTGGAGCAAAAACAAAACTCAGAGTTGAGCTAGAAGAGGGTAAAAATCGCCATATTCGCAGACTCTTTGGAGCATTAAAAGACCCCAAATTTGGAACACCACTAAAAGTTTTGGACTTAAATAGAGTTAGTATTGGCAGTTTTAAGCCCAATATTGAAATAGGTAAATGGCGTTATCTTTCAATTGATGAAGAGAAAATGCTAATTAAAAATTAGAAGCAATACAAGTCGTCTAAGCTCTTTATGTTACAATACTTTTTTTAAAAATGGTTGTAATTAAATAGGAGTTGAAAATTAAAATAATAAATGTGATTTCTAATCAAGATAGATTAAATCTAATTCGAACTTTTTGTGATGATGATTTAGAAAATGAAGTTGAAAATGTTTTGAAAAATATTTTAGAAAATGGCTCTTATGAATTAAAATCAATGATAAAACTTTTTGATTTAATGGATAATTCACTTGATAGTGATTTACAAACTCCTTATACAATTGGAAATAGAACAATCGAAGTTATTAATACTTGCGAACAACTGCAAGAGGCAATGAACACAATCCCGTTAGCTCCTTTTATAGGTTTTGATAGTGAACAAAAACCAACCTTTAAAAAAGGTCAAGCAGATAATGGTGTTTGCCTTATTCAATTAGCTACAAAAGATAAATGTTATCTTATTCAAACTAAACAAATCAAAAATTTAAAACCACTTATAAACTTTTTAGAAGATGACAAAATAATAAAAATAGGTACAGGATTAAAAGGCGATAACGTAGCACTTTTTAAACAATTTAACCTAAGATTAAAATCAACAATCGACCTTGAAGATATATTCAAAAAACTCTCATCAAAAAACCAAATAGGAGCTAGAAAAGCAGCTTCAATAATTTTAAATGAAAAATTACAAAAATCAAAAAATATGTCAAGATCAAATTGGGAAAATGAAGAGCTAACTTCTGGACAAATCAAATACGCTTCAGAGGATGCAACTGTTGTATATGATGTAATGAATAAAATCCTAGAACAATACCCCTTTGCTATGAAAATGATGCCGATGTTTTTTCAAGCGCAGTATTTGGAAGAAAAAGGATTAATTAGTGATAAAAACTACTTCAGATGATTTCTTCGATAAAGCAATGGCATTCTTAGAAATCGCTATTATATCTTCAAAAGAAAAAGGTAATTCTTATTTTAATACACCAGAATATTCAAATGTTACTGCATATTTAGTTTATCATGCAACTGAATTATTTTTAAAATCTGCAATTTTTAAAGCCTCTGAAAAGCTAACAAAAGGACATGATGTATTTAAATTATATGAAAAGTATAAGACATATTATAAAGATGAAAAATTAAATATTAAGATTCCTTTTAGTAAACCAGAAAATATTAATTATTGTGGTTATACAGATGATGAAATTATTGAGATAAAAGAAAAATACTCAATGTCATTTGAACAACAATTAAAATATCCTATAGATGATAAAGGTGTTACATATAATCTAATTACAAAATATGATACTGAGTTTTTATCAAACTATAAAAAAGAATTGTTGGAGTTGTATCTAAAAATCAAGGAAAGTTAATTTATGATAAAGGGGACAGGCACCTTTATTATCGAAAGAAAAAGCTGTGCTCTAAAATAAGTGAATATACCATCCTCGGAATTTTCAATCAACCTTTTTGTACTCTAAAGAGTCTTTTATTGCCATCCTGAGACTATTAAGAAGTGAATTTGGATAATATACTTTAATACAAAATCAAAAAAAATATTAGCAAATATAAATACTAAGGAAATATTAAAATGGAAACAATTTATTCAAAAAAAAATCATCAAGAAATTAACACTAGTGTTTTATTTAAATCTTCTGAATTTAAAGAGAGTGTAATGAAGGAATCTGCAGAAAAGTTTGCACTTATATCACAAACAACAAGGTATATGCCCCAGATAGTTCTCAATGGAAATTCTATTAATATAATTTCCTTTTTTGACAAAATGAAAGAATTATATTTTTCTGAGCGTTCTATTAAAAATATAACTGATATGTCATCACGTTCGTCTTTTTTCAACACAGAAACTCAAGAATTTAACCTTGAGGTGGCAGAAAAAGAGATTAAAAAATCAGATAAGTTTTCAAGCATAGAAGATATATTTAAAGCGTGGGAAGAGTACCCTGTAAATCTAGTTTCATTTTTAACTCCTCTTTATCATATGGGTTATTTTTTAGTTTTAGCAGAGATTTCAAATAACAAAAATTTAAAAAATAAACTTAAAAACAGAGCTTCAAGTTTTTTAAGATCTTACTTAGAATTAGAAGAATATAAAACTGTTATTGGTTATAAAGTTGATGTAAATATAAAATCTTTAACTTTTACAGAGCTAATAGCCCAATGGATGTCTTTTATTAATTCATTTTTAAGTGATTTTTCTGTTTATTTAATTAAATCTAATCAAAAAGCAACTTTCCAAAATAAAGATGAAGTAGTGTTAAATTTTAAAAATTTAATGAAAGATATTAAACCAAAATCACTTAATATCAATGAAGAGATTTTGACTTACTTAAAATAGAATTTATGTCAGGCACCAATTAGGAATTTCTCTTAACTCAGACTTAAAAATAAAGGGGACAGGCAACTTTAAACTACTGCTCTTTTTTATTTTTATTAGTGACAGTAAGGACAAGTATAATCTGTATTCTCAGGTTTTTCTGGGTGGGTTTTATTATCTAATTTATCTTTATCAAAAGTATGATAATTTTTGCACTCTTTCTCAAAAGCACTTTTAGGGCTTGAAGCATAGAAGAATTTAAATCTTTTATATTTACCAATCCAATTTTTAATTTCGTGATTTAAATCTGTATCCGAACGACCATAATATTGAACTACAAATAGTCCACTTTTACTTTCATATCCTAAAGCAAAGTTACCAGCTGATACTTTTGTGATTTCAGAATCTACACTTCTAGCTATTAAAGCATAAGAACTTTTCATTCCAATAGATCTCTTCATTTCTTTTCCTTAGGTTGATTTTCTTAAATTAAATTTAGCAGACAGTATACTTAACTAATTATAATTTAAAATAAAAGGAATATAATTTCACAACAGAAGCCTATATTCAATGGGTTCAAGGATACCTTTAATGCCAAATACTAATCAAAATAATCTGCTAGAACTTTCTCTTTCAGAGCAAAATCACCAGCATTTCAAAATATTTAAGCCATACGGTTTTTTAAGTCAGTTTGTACCCGAAACACGAAAGAAGAAAAAGGTATTAGGTGAGTTATTTCCGTTCCCTGATAAGATTATGGCTATTGGCAGACTTGATCACGACTCTGAGGGATTATTGTTACTCACAACTGACGGTATGAAAAGCTTTCAAGTAAGAGATAAAAGTATAGAAAAAGAGTATTACGTGCAAGTTGATGGAGAGATTACGCAAGATGCAATATCACAGCTGCAAAAGGGTGTTAATATTAGTGTTAATGGGACTAACTATCTTACTCTTCCTTGTAAAGCATTTATGCTTGAAAATGAGCCCAAACTTCCCGCTCGTGGTCGCAATATTCGTAATTCAGATCATGGTCCTACTAGCTGGATTTCTATTACGATTTGCGAAGGGAAAAATCGTCAGATAAGAAAAATGACCGCTGCTGTTGGCTTTGCCACTTTAAGACTAGTAAGAATTAGGATTGGTGATATTCATATTGATAACATGATTGCAGGTGAGGTTGTTACTCTAGCTAATTTTGATGACGCACTTAATTGCAGTTAAGTCAAATTCCATTAGAATACGAAAATATTTAAAGGATTTAAATGAAAAAAGAATTTGACAAGTTTAAACAATGGCTTGCTGACAACTATAGTGATGGTTTATTAGATTTAAATCCACCTGCTACTGATGATGAAATAGAAGAACTTACAAATATTCTTGGTGTTGATTTACCAGATGATTTTATAAGTGTATTAAAAATACATAATGGTCAAAAAGGTGAAGCTGCTTGGCTTTTTGATTCTCAGGAGTTTTTATCAACTCACCGTATTATTGAAGAGTTTAACACTTGGAAAAACTTATTGGAAAATGAACTTCAAGGTAAAATTTCCACTCCTGATGATGGAGTTAAAAATGAGTGGTGGAATGTAAACTGGATACCATTCACAAGTGATGGTTGTGGAGATCATTATTGTCTTGATTTAAGTCCAACGCAAACTGGTACAAAAGGGCAAATTATTACTTTATGGTATGAGTCTTCTGAGCGAGAAATCATATCTCAAAGTTTCTCTTTATGGTTTGAAGAGTATGTAAAACAGTTATATTCAGGTGAACTTGTTTATTCCCAAGAGTATAACTCTATAGTTTATAAAGATGAATTAGAATAAAGGAAAGATTTTTGAACGACAATATAATTTACATATTTATTGCCCTAGCAATTTTTATAGCTTATAGAAAATATACTCAATACAAAGTATTAAAACTTGTACCAACTTTATTGAAGCAGGGCGGTCAAATTGTTGATGTTAGAAGTGAAGAAGAGTTTGCATATGAGCATAAAGATGGAAGTATTAACATACCATTAGATTTACTTAAAAATAGAATGAATGAGTTAGATAAGACAAAGCCTATAATTCTATGTTGTGCCAGTGGAAGTAGAAGTGCAATTGCAAAAAGTACTTTAATAGCAAATGGATTTAAAAATGTTCACAATGCAGGAACATGGGATTCTCTTACAAAATAGATTAAAAATTAGAAAGCGTTTAGTCATCAGATTTTGATATAAAAGAGATTTTATAGAGTGATGATTATATAAAATTCTAGCCATTATATTTTATTATGTTATTATGTACTTAATATATAAATATAATCAGTTTTATAAGGGAATTTTTATATGAATGAAACAAAGACATTAACTATTGTAGGTATAGGAGCCAGCGCTGGTAGCCTAGAACCAATTAAATCTTTAATAAGTAAAATTACATCATCAGATAACTTTACATATGTAATTACTCAACATTTAGATCCACAAAAACCTACTGAACTTTTAGAGATTTTATCAAGAATATCACCTTTACCAATTTCTATGATAGAAAATAATGAAGTTATTAAATCAGATAGAATATATATTTGTCCACCTAACTATGATTTAATTATAGAAAAAGATTCTTTTAAATTAATTACTCCTAATGAGAATGCATATTCTACGCCTTCTATAGATAAATTTTTTATCTCACTTGCAAAAAATAAAGAAGATAAAGCTATTGGTATTATATTATCAGGAGCAGGAAATGATGGCTCAAAAGGAATTGAAGCTATAAAAAATGCAGGTGGTATTACAATCGCCCAAGAAGAATCAACAGCTATTCATCCCGAAATGCCAAAATCAGCTATAAATACAAAGCATATTGATTTGATTTTACCAGCTGATAATATTGCTTTAGAATTACAAAATATTTTGAAACATCCATTTATTTTAGAAAAAGAAGAAGATTATTCAAATCAACTAAATAAAATTTATAGCATTTTATTTGACAAAACTAATACAGATTTTAGTGATTATAAAACTAGTACAATACAAAGAAGAATAAAAAGAAGAATGATTTTAAATAAAAAAAATAAATTAAGTGATTACATTGATTATTTAGAACATTCTGAAAAAGAGGTTTTTTTATTACATAAAGAGTTATTGGTGATTGTTACATCTTTTTTTAGAGATAAAGATGCTTTTATAGAATTAGAAAAAACAGTAGAAGAACTTTTATTAAAAAAAGAAAAAAATGAGCCTATTAGAGTTTGGGTTTCAGGTTGTGCAACAGGTGAAGAAGCTTATACTATAGCTATTATTTTGTATGAGATATTAGAAAAAAATGATTTAAATAACAAAATTCAAATCTTTGCTACTGATATATCAGAAGAAGCCATAGCAATTGCTAGAAAAGGAGTCTATTTAGAAGAAGATTTAAAAGATCTTAATCAAGTTATTTTAGATAAGTATTTTGAAAAAAAAGATGGACTATTTAAACTCTCTAAAGATATTAGAGATTTAATTGTCTTTTCAAAACACGATATTATAAAAGATCCTGCATTTTTAAATATGGATTTAATTACTTGTAGAAATTTACTTATCTATTTTAATCCTACTCTTCAAAAAAGAATTTTTTCAATATTTTTCAATGTTTTAAGAAAAGAAGGTTTTCTTTTTTTAGGTAAAAGTGAAAGTACTATCAATCTTACAAATCTTTTTTCTAGTGTAAGTAGTAAAAGTAAAATTTTTAAAAAAGATTTATCTGCTATTTCTCCTTCATATGATAACGTAGCCTATAACCATAAAAAATTTACATCAAATACAATAGCCATAAAAAAAGATGAAAATAGAAATCATTTACAAGATTCTTTATGTCAAACTATACTAAATCAATATATTCAAAATTATATTATTATAAATAAAGAAAATAGTATTGTTTACACCCAAGGTGAATTAGATAATTATATGAAACTACCAAAAGGTGGATTTACCCAAGAATTATTTTCTTTTTTAAAAGATAACATAAGAGTAGATGTACGAACATCTATAATAAAAGCAAGAAGAGAAAATGAGATAGTTAAATTAAATATCAAATTAAACAAAGAAAAAAATTTACAGATTGATGTACTTCCTATAATAGAAAATCACTTAGTAACTGAAAGCTTATGTATTATTTTTAAAGAAAACGAAGATAATATTACCATAGATTTGACAAGCGAAAATAGAGCTTTATTTGATACATACAATAGAGTAAATATTCAAGAATTAGAGCAAGAGTTAATAAAAACAAAAGAGAGACTTCAATCAGCAGTTGAGGATTTACAATCTTCAAATGAGGAACTTCAAAGTACAAATGAAGAGTTCCAGTCAAGTAATGAAGAGTTGCAATCTTCAAATGAAGAGCTTCAAAGTACAAATGAAGAACTCACAGTTGTAAATGAAGAGTTAGAAACAAAATCTAATGAGTTAATAAAAGCAAAATTAGAACTAGAACATATAAATAATAATCTAGGAAATCTAGTTAATGAAAAAACTATTGAAATAAAAAAAATAAATGAAAATCTTGAAGAAAAAAATAGTGCATTAACTGAAACATTAGAATTATTTGAAAACACATTTGAACAAGCAGCTGTGGGAATTGCACATCTTTCATTAAATGGTAAATGGTTAAAAGTAAATAGTAAATTTTGTGAAATAGTTGGTTATTCAAAAGAAGAGTTAATTGAGTCAGAATTTAAAGATATAACACATCCTGATGATTTAGATGAAGATTTAATTTATATTGCTCGATTATTAAAAGGTGAAATTAATAACTATTCACTAAATAAGCGTTATTATAAAAAAGACAAATCAATAATTTGGATAAATTTAACATCTTCTCTTGTTCGAAATAGTTCAACAGGTGAACCAGACTATTTTATAAATGTAATAAAAGATATATCTTTACAAAAAGAGTATGAATTACAATTACAATTACAAAAAGATGAGCTGGAAATAATTTTTGATTTTAGTCATGATAGTATAGTTATCATAGATTTAGATATGAACTTTTTGAAATTTAATAAGGCATTTTTGGATTTGACAGGATATTCACAAGAGTATTTATTATCAATAAATTACAATGATTTAACTGCTTCTGAAGATAGAGAATTAAATGAATTAGCCATAAAGAAAGCAATAGAAATTGGACATGTAGAAAATATTGAAAAATGTTATATTCTTAATGACAAAAAAGTTGTTACTGTTAGTATGAGTGCAACCTTACTTCCTAATAAGGAAAATATTCTTTTATCATTAAAAGATATTTCAAATTTAAAAATTATGGAAGAACAATCAAAGCTAGCTTCAATGGGTGAAATGATAGGAAATATTGCTCACCAATGGAGACAACCTTTGAGTGTAATTACAACAAGTATAAGTGGTTTAAAAGTGAAGTCTGAAATATTAGGTGTAGAAAAAATTGATATAGATAGTTGTGAAAAAATTATTCTTAAACAAGCAAATTATCTTTCTGATACGATTGATAATTTTAGAAATTTTCTAAAACCTGAAATATTTATTCGTAAAATTAGTATTGTAAATCTTGTTGAAAATACTTTAAGTATTACAGGTGCTTCCTTAAGTAATAACTATGTAACTATCATTTTAGATTTAAAAGATGATATGAGTATTGATGGTAATATCAATGAATTAACCGAAGCCCTTATGGAATGCGCCCTTCAGTCGGAAGACATCAGTGCACGTCAGACAGCCATCGTGGTTGCTGCGCTTGCGTCGTTCCGGGCTGCAAAATCGCAAGAACAGTAAAGATTCAACTAGTTCTGCGCTGATGGCCGCACGTGTCAATTGCCGTGAACTCGGCTAGATGGGCTGAAATAGAGCGCGACGAGGAATACCACATGCTTGAAAACAAAGACCAGTTCAAGGCCGCATTTATTCCATATCTGAGGCAGTTTATTGACCGAGCCCA
>JBBRXF010000020.1:0-25003 GCA_038248665.1 Campylobacterales bacterium
CTCATCATTCTTTCGTTTGATGCGTTTCAGTCAAATTGGACGGGAATTATAATAGGTTTTTTTACCTTTGTCAAGAGCTTACGGCTTAAATTTGGCTTAAATTTTGGGATTTGTTCGCTTTACTTTATTTTTATTGGGTTTTTATTGATTTCTTTGACTAATTGATAATTTTTATCCATTTTATTAATTCTTTATTTACTTTTTTAATATATGATATGTCTAATATTGTTACTTAACAGTTATTTAAAGATAGTATTAAGTGTTACAATATAGAATTACACAATTCAATTAAAAAGGAAAAGAATATGTATAATAGAGATTATTTATCAAATCAATCTAGTCAGTATACACAAGAGTCTTCACAAGTTCAAATAATGAGCTTTTTAAAAGCAACATATCAACTTTTTGCAGGTTCACTATTAGCTGCAACTGCAGGTGCTTATATTGGATTAGGAATTGTTTCAATATTAATGGGACCTGTTAAATGGGTTTTATTTGCTGTTGAACTAGCATTAATATTTTTTGTTATTCCAAGAGTTAAACACACTCCAGGTGTTAACTTAGCTGTATTATTTGCATTTACATTTATTACAGGGTTAACAATTGCTCCATTATTAGCTTCAATTTTTGCAATGCCTGATGGTGCTGCTATTGTTGGTCAAGCGTTTTTAATGACTTCAGTTGCATTTGGTGGAATTTCAATGTTTGCAATGACTACTAAAAGAGATTTCTCTTCTATGGGGAAATTTTTATTTATTGCTTTAATCATTATGATTGTTGCTGGTATTTCAAATATCTTTATTCAATCTTCAATGATGCAATTAGCAATCGCAAGTGTTGGGGCTTTATTATTTTCTGCGTTCATCTTATATGACACACAAAATATAATTAAAGGTCAATATGATTCTCCAATTGAAGCAGCTCTAGCTTTATATTTAGATTTCTTCAATTTGTTTATATCTTTATTACAAATTTTAGGAATTATGAATAGTGGAGACAAAGAATAAAACTAACTCGAAAGAGTTAGTTTTAAACTACTACTTTATGGAAGAAAACTACCTAAGACTTATTGATGCAAATCTTAATAGATTACGAGAAGGAATTCGAGTAGTTGAAGATATATTTAGATATGTTTACAATGACAAACCAACTGCTATAAAACTTAAAGAACTCAGACATTTATCAAGATTAGAAAATTACATTGAATTACTAGAAACTAGAGATGTTAAAAATGATGTATTAAGAACCTCAATTAAAAGTGAACAAAACAGAACTGATTTATACTCTATTTTAATTGCAAACTTTAAAAGAGCTCAAGAGAGTTCACGAGTACTTGAAGAGTTTTGTAAACTAATCTCTATAGAAGATAGTGAAAATTTCAAATATATTAGATACGAACTTTATAATTTAGAAATTGTTTTAACAAAAATTACTTCAAATTCTAAGTAATTTAAATCATACTCTTTATATAATTTTTTTGCATTTCTAAAATGCAATGATGCATCGCCACCACTAACACCTGATCTTTTTATATAATCAAACAAATCTTTTTTGTTATCAAACTCTAATTTGTACATTATAGTTTCAAATTCACATAAAAAATATTTTGAGAAAGCCTCTTTTATTGATTGTTCATCTAATATAGGTGATTTTGAATTTGTAATTTCTTGAATAGTTTTAAATGTATTTGATGTAAATAAAACTGCATTTATTTCATTTGTAGTAAATGAAAGGTGTTTTATAATTTTTGATAAATCTTTTGACCATTGTAAAGCTGATGATGATAAAACAATATCATAAGAATTATCTTTTATTTCATCTAAAAACTCTTGGGTATCAAAGTCAAAACACTTCACTTCAATATTTTCACCCTTTGGATGTAACTCACACATTGAAGCTGAAAAATCTATTGCTTTGTAAAAATCTACATCCCATGAGATGTGATTAAATACTTGCCCTGAGCCACAACCTAGTTCTAAAACTCTTTTTGGTTGAAATTTTAATTCACGTACAAGTGATTTTGCAACAATTTGTTGAATGATATTGTGATTTTTATACTCTTTTGCATATTTTGAGAATTGGTTTTTAACTGACAAATTTACTCTTTATAAAATAACTTGGAATCTGCTTTAATATCCATTTTAACTTATTCTTAATAAGTTTTAGATAAAATAACTACCATTTTTAAAAAAGGAAATAGATAATGACATCTACACTTTTAATCGTTCAGTTTGTATTAGCAATTTTACTAACAATAATAATCTTACTTCAAAAAAGTTCAAGTATTGGTCTTGGAGCTTATAGCGGAAGTAATGACTCATTATTTGGGGCAAAAGGTCCTGCAAACTTTTTAACAAAAGCTACAATGGCTTTAGGTTTAGTTTTTATAATTAACACTGTAGTTTTAGGTTACTTATATAACGAACAAAGAAATCAAAGTGCTGTTGATACAGTAAAAACAGACTCTTTAATTCCTACAGCTCCAGTTTCACAATCTCAAGCGCCAGTTGCTCCAACAGCTCCTGTTCCTGCAGAACCTGCTAAATAAGTTAATAAGAAAAATTCAATAAAGGAGAATGAATGTTAGAAGAAATATATGCTCAAACAAAAGATCATATGGAAAAATCTATCGAGGCTTTAAAGAAAGATTATAAGTCTTTAAGAACTGGAAAAGTTAATGTTAATATCTTAGATGGAATCAAAATTGATTATTATGGAACACCAACAGATTTAAGTCAAGTTGGTTCTGTTTTATCACCAGATGCTACAACTATTGTTATTAATCCATGGGAAAAAAATCTTTTAGGGTTAATTGATAAAGCAATTCAAACTGCAAATATTGGTGTTAATCCAAATAATGATGGTGTTGTAATCAAACTATTTTTCCCTCCAATGACTACTGATCAAAGAGAGAATACTGTTAAACAAGCAAAAGTTATGACTGATAATGCAAAAGTTGCAATTAGAAATATTAGACAAAATGCTAATACTAAAGCAAAAAATCTTCTAAAAGATAAATTAATCACTGAAGATGAAAATAAAAGAGCGCAAGACGAAATCCAAAAGATAACAGATTCTTATGTTGTTAAAGCTGATGAGACTTTAAAAGCAAAAGAAAAAGAAATAAGAACGATTTAATTATGAATGTAGCTCAAATATATAAAGATGCCCAAGCATTATTAGAAGGTCACTTCAAATTAAGTAGTGGAAATCACTCAAAGTTTTATTTACAATCAGCAAAGGTTTTAGAAGATCCAAAAACTGCTAAATTATTAGCTGAAGCTTTAGCTGTTCAAATTAAAGAAGCTGGCATAAAAGTTGATGCTGTTTGTTCACCTGCACTTGGTGGATTAATTGCTGGTTTTGCCCTTGCAACTGCACTTGATGTAAGATTTATTTTTGCAGAAAGAGTTGAAGGTGAGATGTCAATCAGAAGAGGTTTTGAAGTTAAAGAAGGTGAAAATTACATTATTTGTGAAGATATTATCACAACTGGTGGAAGTGCACTTGAAGCTGCAAAACAAGTTGAAAATGCTGGTGGAAATATTGTTGCTTATGCTGCACTTGCTAACAGAGGATTCTGTTCAAGAGTTGGAAGCACATTAGAAGCAAAAGATAATTGTAAATTACCTCTTAATAAACCACTTTTCGCACTTGATGATTTTACATTTGAAATGTATGCACCAGATGAGTGTCCTATGTGTAAAGAAGGAAGCATTGCTTATAAACCTGGTAGTAGAGGAAACTAATGCCAAAATGGAGAGATGTTAAACAACATAGAGTTCAACAAGAAAAAAGAGTTGACTCTATTAAAGAATCATCAAAAAATGATTCTGCATCTATTCCTTCAAGATTAAAAGCTTTTCTAACTGATACTTTTTTAATTACCACTCCTATTCTTTATATAGTTATCTACTTAATCATGGGAAGTGGTGCTGAATTTGCTCAAAATAGAGCAATGGGATGGACAATAATAATTGCAGTTCACGCAACTGTTATTCTAATTTTCTGGCTAAAAAATGGTCAAACACCAGGCCTTAGAGCTTACGAATTACGACTTGTTGATAATGTAACAAAACAAAGAGTTTCTGTTATTCAAGTTATTGTTAGATACTTAGCAACTTTTTTTGCTGTTATATCAATCTTTTTACTTTTTATTCCTTTTTTCAATAAGGATAAAAAATCTTTCCAAGACATTCTTTCAAATACAATTATAATCAACGACAAATAATGCTATTTTTTAATCTATCTGCATTTTACTTTTTTTACTTTGCAGCCGTTGGTGTATATGTAATATTTTTACCAAAGGTACTTCACGATATTGGATATGGTACTTTTGATATAGGTATAATTTTAGCACTTCCGCCACTAATGAGATTTCTAACACCTTTTATGTTTTTAAAACATATAAAGTTAGATCAAAAAATGTTTAAAACTGCTCTTTATTTATCAATAGTTTCTTCATCTTTATTTTATTTAACAATTGAAAACTTTTATCTGTTTATGATTAATAATGCTTTTTTAGGAGTTTGTTTATCTTTAATTTTGCCTTATCTTGAAGTAACTGCAATTTCAAATCTTGGAAAAGAGAAATATGGGAAATCAAGACTTTATGGCTCTATTGGTTTTATGATAATATCTTTGGTTTTAGCTAAATTCTTAACTCAACCATATATTGCTATTCATTACTATTTAGTTTTAAATATCTTAACTGTTATATTTGCTATTTTATTACTAAAATATGATATTGAACACAAAGAAGAACAAAATAATGAACCTTTTTCATTTTTAAAATATTGGCCTTTTTGGTTAAGTCTATTTTTCATGCAAATAAGTTTTGGGGCATTTTATAACTTCTTTACTATTTATGAAACACAACATGGGATAAGCCTTGAAATGACTTCATATTTATGGTCATTTGGAGTAATTTGTGAAATATTAATGCTCTATTTTCAAGCTCCACTTTTAAAAAACAACCTACTTTCACTTATAAAATTTTGTGTAGCAATAACATGTCTTAGATGGGTTTTATTATATTTATATCCAGATTCATTGGGTGTGACATTCTTTACTCAATCTATTCATGCTTTTTCTTTTGGGCTTTATCACAGTTCTGTGATTATTTATTTATATACTTTATATGAAAATAAAAAACTTGCTCAACAATTTATGTATGGAGTTGCTTATGGACTTGGTGGATTTATTGGAGCATTAATTGCTGGTGCTGTTTATGGTGAGTTTTTATTTATTTTTAGTGCTTTATTTTCACTATTATCTTTAATTGCTCTTTATTTTGTAAAAACAAAAAAACTAATTTAACAAAAAGGATTAACTTGAAATACGTATTATTGTTCTTATTTTTAATATCAACATCTTTTGCAATAGGCATAGATAAAACTTGGTATGAAAATACAAATGAAGAATTGGTAAAATTATATACCACACAAACTACAAAAATAACTTCTGCGAAAAATAATTTATCACCTGAAAATAAAGAACAGGCTGAATATCAGATTTTATTATTAAGAAAATTACAATCTACCCTAAAAGATGAAAATACATTTGTCTTTAAAGATATTGATGAAATAGATACAATTGACAAATATATTGACCAAGTAAAAGAGTATTTAAAAATAAATGAAGAGTTCAACTTAGTTAAAAATGAGTTTAATGAAAATAGTAATAAAATAAATTTATTAGAAGAACAAATTGATAAATTAACAAACAAAGAAGAGATTAGTTCTATTAATTCTCAATTATTATATGCCTACTATGTTCTTAAAAATAAACAAAATAAATCTACAATAGATGAATATACAAAATATCAAACTAACTTCAAAAAAATATTATTAGATAGTTTAGAAACAGCAAAGTTTACTGTTAATCCAACCCTTCAAAGTAAAATTGACAAATCTTTAGAGAATTTTGCCGATTTAATAAAAGATGAAAAGAAGTTATCTCTTTCATATGATAAAGCAAAAATTACAGAAAATGAAACAAAATTAAAAACACTTGATTTACAAATTGAAGAACAAAGAAATGATAAATCAAAACTAATTAATCAAATTGTTTATTTAAAAATTGAAGAGTTATTACCGCTATTAAAAGAAAAAAAATCTAGCTATTTTGAATTAAACAATAATCTTCAACTATTTATCAATGAAAATCAAACAAATTATGACTCTTTAAATGAACTATTCAAATATTTATCTAGAGAGAGAATGGGTGTTACAAAAACAACTTTTGCTGACACTAAACAGAGTTTTCTTGATATTATAAAATATGGATGGACAGAGATAAATAATCCAATTATCCCAATTGGTGATGGTATCTCTATTTTAGCAATTAGTAAGTTCTTCTTAATTTTCATTTTTGGATTCTCAGTTGCAACTTTCTATAAAAAGAAAATTAGCAATGCATCTTCAAATTATCTAAGAAATACTTCGATTGCGACAAGAACAATGCTTGCAAATCTTGGATACTATTTCTTAGTTGCTATAACTTTTGTTTTTGGTTTAAAATCCGTTGGAATTGACTTATCTTCACTTACAATTTTAGTTGGGGCTTTATCAGTTGGTATTGGGTTTGGTTTACAAAATATTGTTTCAAACTTTATCTCAGGGATTATTCTAATTTTTGAAAAATCTATACAAGTGGGACATATTATTGAGATTTCAACTGGAGTTAGAGGAAAAGTTTCTCAAATAAATATGAGAAGTAGTGTTATTACTACATTTGATAATATTGATATAATTATTCCAAACTCAACTCTAATCCAAAATAATGTAATTAATCTTACTTTCTCAGATGATATTAGAAGATTAAATATTCCTTTTGGAATTGCTTATGGTTGTGATATTGATAATGTAATAGAAATTATTTTAGAAAATTTACAAAATAGTACGTTAATGTTTATTAGACATAATCCTGAAAAAGCTCCAAAAGTGAGAATGACAATGATGGGAACAAGTTCAATTGATTTTGAATTACTTGTTTGGATAAGCGAAAATCCAGATGAAAATGGAGTTGGTTCTTCTAATATGTCTGATTTTTTAATTTTTGTATATAAAACTTTACAAAAGAATAATATCGAAATCCCATTCCCTCAAATGGATATTCATATAAGAAAAGAGAAATAGGCTTTAAAGCCAATTTCTCTTTTTAAATATAATATATTGCACACTTACAATCACAATTAAAATCGTAGTAAAAATATAAAAAGCATTTTGGTTTTCAGCTCCTGGAATTCCACCTATATTTATTCCTAAAAGTCCAGTTAAAAAAGTTAGAGGCAAAAATATAACAGAGATAATTGATAAAACATACATTTTTTTATTCATCTGATCACTGAGTTTATTTGATAATTCTTCTTGAATCAATGCTACTTTATCTCTAATTGTATCTAGCTCTTCAATATATCTCATTAGTTGGTCATTTGTCTCTCTTAACTCTATTTTCTCATATTCAGTTAACCATGTAACTTTTTCATGATAAAGTTTTGACATAGCCTCTTTTTGTGGGAATAAATATCTTCTTAATATAATCGTTTCTCTTCTAATAGCTAATAATTCGCTTCTATATTCTGAATCATTTGAATCAATTAAATTCTCTTCTAAAGAATCTGTTCTATCTTCTAATTCATCAATTACACCTTCCATTCTTGATGTTACACGATATGTTAGTTCATTTAAGAATTCTGAAGAAGATTTAGGACCTACTCCTTTTTTTAGACAATCAATGATTTCATCTATTGATAAAAGATTTCTTTTTTTTGTTGTAATAATCAACTTTGATGTAATAAAAAGTCTAATAGAAACCATATCTTCAGGTTTTGAATTTGGGTTTAGATTTACACCTCTTAATGCAATTAAAAAGGAGTCATTTAAAATTGTAGTTCTAGGTCTTGTCTCTTCAGTTAATAAGGCATCAATAGCAACAGAATCTATTCCACTTTTATTTCGAATCCAATGCTTTGCAATATCACTTGAATAATCAAAATGTACCCATAAAATTCCATCTGTTGGAAGATTGTCACCATTTATTTCTTCATAATTTAACTCTTTTGCACTTCCATTTCCATCTAATAACAAAGCGTGATTCAATTTATTTCCTTTAGATAATAGAATAAACTATTTCTGTTTTTGATTTTTGTTTTTTAATCTCTTCAGTTTTTAGATTTTCTATTTGCATATTCATCAGCTCATCTATAGTTTTAATATTATTCTGAGCTAGAAGTTTTAAAATAATTCCACGATAAGCTTTTGCCCAATGACTAACAACTTTTCCATCTTTTATAAATTTCATTGTTGTATATGGTTTTTCTATTTTGTAAAACTTCTCATAAAATCCAGCTCGTAAATCTATAATATCTTCATCTTTTAAATTTTCATCTAAAGCTTTTGAGAAATTATCATTATAAAACTTCTCTATTTTTAAACCATTAAAAGTTTCACCTTGTTTTAGTTTATAATCAGGAAGTCCGCTATCCCCTGCTTTTAAAACTCCAAAGAGATTTGAAAATATAATTACATTTTCATCAATATAATTTTGTTCGTTTTTAGCTAATTTTGAATACTCTAAATAATCAAAAGCAACTCCATCATATCTTTCAATTACTTTCATTGTAGGAGTTTTAAATAAATCCTTTGAATATTGCTCTAAAACATCCTCTTTTTTTGTTCCAAAAAGTTTTATTAACTCTTCTTTTGGGGCATTTAAAATAAATTCATTATATTGTTTTACAATTTCCATTCTTTTTTCATATAGTTCTGGAAATATAAAACTGTTTTTATCAAATGAAGTTTCTTCTCCACCTGCTATTTTTGTCTCACTTGGAGAAAATAGTATTTTCATTTTTTTCCTTAATCTATAAATTGTCCATCAACATATTGCCACTTTCCATCAACTTTTAGAAATCTGCTTTTTTCTATGAAACTAACATCTCTATTATCTTGAAATAAAGTCGCTTTAAAAGTTACAAAACTCTCAACATCTTCTATAAAATCTAGAATTTCTAATTTCTCAAATCTTGTATTTTTAGAAAAGTTTATAATATCTTCATCCCAAGATTTTAAATCATCTGTAAAATCTGGATTTTCTTTATGTGTTGTTGAAATAATATATTTTGAATTTAAAACAGCAAAGGCAGAAAATCTTGATTTCATTAATTCAAGGGCAGTTTTTGGGAAAGATATTCCATCGTGAAAAGTTTTACAACATTTCTTATATTTTTTCAAAGAGCCACAAGGACAAAGATCATTTGGAGAGAGTTTCAATACAAACCTTTAAAATTTTAAAGGATTCTATCATAAATGAAGTAAAAATCTAAAATGGGAAAATCCCCACTTTAGACTATAATTTTGGAACAAGTCCTGTTGTAGTTTTTTCTATTTTCTTATCAACACTATTATTTAACTCTTTTTTCTTCTCTTCTTTTACAACTTCAGCTTTTTTACTTAAGCTCTCTTTTGTAACTCCATTTGTTTCGTTTACATTACCAACTATACTATCACCAAAACCTTTAATATTTTTCAAATCTTCTGGAGTTTTTATAGTATTTGTTTTTCTATACTCGATTATTTGTTCAGCTTTTTTCTCGCCAACACCTTTTATTCCCATCAACTCTTCTTTTGTAGCTATTTGCAAATTAATTTGTGCAAACAAAAAAGAACAACTTAACATCAATAATGCAACTAACTTTTTCATCCATTCTCCTTTAAAATAATTTAATTAATTATATATAAATTATTTTAAATATTATTTAAAGAGATAATCAATTACTAATATAATCTTTTAATTTTTCATGATCTAGGATTTTTATATAACCTTTTTCATTTTGAATAATCTTATCATTTTTTAGTTTTGCAAGTTTTCTTGAAAATGTTTCGGGAGTAATATTTAGAATTTGGGCGATTTTTACTTGTTTTAAATTTATTAAAATTGATTCATTATCAAATAAAAATTTTGCTATTTTTTCTATACTATTAGAACTGATGTTATAATTTATGAAACTTTCTAGGGCTTTTATTTTTTTTGTTAGTGATTTAATAAAAAACATTGAAATCTCTGGTTTTAATAAAAACTCTTTTTTAAATTTCTCATAATCTATTAATAAAACTTCCGACCTAGTTTCAAATGAACAATTTGCTGGGAATCTCATCTCTTCATAATTTACAATTTCTGCTATTAAAGAAGGGGCTATTAAGTTGTGTATTATTACTTCATTATCTTTGTGGTCATAGGTATAAAGTTTTGCGATACCTTTTATTAATAAATGCAAATATTTTGCTTCATCACCTTTATAAAAAAGTATCTCGCCTTTATTGAAATGTTTTTTTACACTTATCTCTTTTAATCTAATCAATTCTTCTTTTTTTAGAAAACTAAAAAAATAAAAATCTTCCAATCCATCTTTTTCCATAATTATCTCTTTTTATTGATTGTTATCAAGGTCTATTTTCGTATTTTATGTAAAAATATTAAAAGTAAAGTTAAATAAGATAAAAATAGCCCTGATTTTGAAAGAAAGTAAAATATGACCCATAAAAAGTTTGAAGAAGAAGTAAATACACTAAAAAATTTCTTTGAATGTTATTGTAAAGATAAACATGAAAATGCTGAAATAAAAACAACTACACTTGAGTATCAATCAAAGATTTTCTATTTAGAATTACATTTATGTGATGAATGCCAAAAAGGGATTTATTACTCTTTTTCAAAACTTCAATCTTGTCCCCATGAAATAAAACCTAGATGCAGAAAATGCCCAACTCCATGTTATGAGAAGAAACAATGGAAAGAAACTGCAAAAATAATGATTTATTCAGCAGTAAAATTATCCCTTTCAAAAATGAAAAATAGAATCAAAAATGTATTTTCTTAAACTATTACCAGTTTATCTCTTTTTTTCCTAAACTTTTTAATATTTCATTTGTTTTTGAGAAGTGTTTACAACCAAAAAAACCTCTATACGAAGAGAGTGGACTTGGATGGGGAGCACTTAAAATATGATGTTTATTTGCATCAATTAGTTTTGATTTTGAAATAGCAGGTGCGCCCCAAAGTAAAAAGATAATATTTTCTTTATTGTCATTTATGTATTTGATTATATTGTCTGTAAATATTTCCCAGCCAAGATTATGATGTGATTTTGGTTTTGACTCTTCAACTGTTAAAATAGTGTTTAATAATAAAATGCCATCTTTTGCCCAAGAAGTTAAATCTCCATCAAGACAAAAAGAATCTTTTTGTAAATCCTCTTTTATCTCTTTTAAAATATTTACCATTGAAGGTGGATTTTTTATCTCTTTTGGAGTTGAAAATGATAATCCTTGAGCTTGTCCAAATCCATGATATGGGTCTTGTCCTAGAATAACTACTTTTAAATCGTCAAGTTTTGTAAGTGAAAAAGCTTTAAAGATATTTTCTTTTTCTGGGAAAACTACACTATTTTCATATTTTTTATCTATTTGTTCAGTTAAAGTTTTAAAGTAAGGTTTTTGTTTTTCGTTGTCTATTATTTCGTTCCAAGTCATTATAATTCCTAATTTTTTTAAATAAAAAAAGCTAAGGCATTTATACCTTAGCTTTTATTTATTTCTTCTGATTTGTAATTATTTTATAATACTGGTGATTTGATTACCATCATTTTCTCATTACTCATCTCTTCCATTGAATGTGGTATTCCACCCATTCCTAATCCTGAAACTCTTGCTCCTCCAAACGGCATCCAATCTACTCTAAATGCTGTATGATCATTTACCATTACTGCTGTTGCGTTTAATCTTTTTACTGCTTTTAAAGCTGAGTCAAGATTTTTTGTAAACACTGCTGCTTGGAAAGATACTTCTAAAGAATTTGCTCTTGCAATTGCTTCATCAAATGTTTTATAAGAGTAAATACAAACAACTGGTCCGAATACTTCTTTTTGAGAAACGATTGCATCTTCACTTGGGTTTAAAATAACAGTTGGTTCAAAGCAAGAAGCACCTATTCTTTTTCCACCTGTTAGGATTGTTGCACCTTTAGTTACTGCATCATTTACCCATTCTTCAACCCTATTTACTTCATCATTATTAATTAATGGTCCAACTTCTGTTTTTGGGTCTAATTGGTTACCTACAACTAATTTAGAAGCTGCCGCTGCTAATTTATTTGCTACAGTATCAAAGATTGATTCATGAACATAAATTCTTTGAACAGAAACACAAACTTGACCTGCGTGGTAGAATCCACCTTTAGCAAGTGCTGGAATCATATCTTCAATATCTGCATCTGGTTCTACAATTACAGGGGCTACTCCACCATGTTCAAGAGCTACTCTTGTACCTGGGCTTACTTTTGAGTTTAAGTACCAACCAACTGGTCCTGAACCTATAAATGTTAGGAAGTTAGTTTTTGTTGAAGTTGCTAATAATTCTCCACCACGTCTGTCACAAACAACAGCTTGTGCCCATCCTTTTGGAAGACCTGCTTCTTCAAGAATTTCTACTAATCTAATAGCACTCATTGGAGTTTGAGTTGCTGGTCTGATAATTACAGGGCAACCAACTGCAAGTGCAGGAATTACTTGGTGAACTGCTAAGTTAAATGGGTGATTAAAAGCTGAAATTGCAGCAACTACACCAATTGGTTCTTTAAAAGTATAAGCCATTCTATTTGCGCTTGTACTTGTATGTCCCATTGCTATTTCTTTACCTTCGTAAACACTTAGGTGTTCGATTGCGATTTTAATACCATTAATAGCTCTTAAAATTTCAACTTTTGAATCGATATATGGTTTACCACCTTCACTTGCGCAAAGGATTGTAAGTTCTTCAACTTGAGAAGACATAATTTTCATTACATTTTCTAAAATCTCTACTCTTTTATATTTTGGTAACCAATTTGCTGTATCTAAAAAAGTAGCATGTGCTAAATCTATTGCGCTCTCTACTTCTTCATACGTACTGAATTTTACCTTCCCTACTACTGTTCCATCAAATGGCGATGTTACTTCTATTGTACTCATTTCTCTTCCCTTTTAGATATTTACATTAAACATTGTTTATTAGCTAATAAATCATTTAAGATTGAATGATTTAAAGAGTAATCAACCGCTAAGTCAATTAAATGAACACCTTTTCCATTTACACATTTTTCTAAAGTTACTTCAAATTCTTCAACTGAAGTTGGTCTATGTCCAGATGCTCCATAAGATTCAGCATATTTAACGAAATCAGGATTTCCTAAATCTAAACCAAATGTTTCAAATCCCATACCAGTTTGTTTCCATTTAATCATTCCGTATGCATTGTCATTTAAGATAATTACAGTTAAGTCTAAACCTAATCTTACTGCTGTTTCCATCTCTTGAGAATTCATCATAAATCCACCATCACCACAAACAGCAACAACTTTTTTCTCAGGATTAATCATTTTTGCCGCCATACCAGATGGAAGTCCAGCACCCATAGTTGCTAATGCATTATCTAATAATAATGTATTTGGTTGAGCACATCTATAGTTTCTTGCAAACCAAATTTTATAAACACCGTTATCAAGTGTTACAATATCTTCTGGATTTAAAGTTTGTCTAATAGCTCTTACCGCTCTTTGAGGTAAAATTGGGAATCTGTTATCACCAAAATATTTAGATAATCTTGTTCTAACTTCAGTAGCAACTCTTGCATAATATTCAAAATCCCAATGAGCTTGAGGAGTAATTGCATCAGTCATTTCTTGAACACTTCCAGCTATATCACCAACAACGTCTAATTGAGGGAAATAAGTATCATCTACTTCTGATGGGAAAAAGTTAACATGAATAACTTTTGTTGCATCTGGAGTATTTTCCATAAAAAATGGTGGTTTCTCAATAACATCATGTCCAACATTGATAATTAAATCTGCTCTTTCAATTGCGCAGTGAATAAAGTCATCTTTTGATAATGCAGCAGTTGATAAACATAATGGGTGATTTTCATCAATAACACCTTTACCCATTTGAGTAGAGAAAAATGGCATACCAGTTTTGTTTACAAAATCACTTAAAGCTGTACCAATTCTTGTTCTATTTGCACCAGCACCTACAAGTAATAATGGTCTTTTTGCATTTTGAATCATTTCGATTGCGTCTGCTACTGCACCTTTACAAGCTGTTGGGTATCTAAATGGTTTTACTGGATAAATATTAAATTCAACTTCTTCAGCTGCAATATCTTCAGGTAATTCAATATGAACAGCACCTGGTCTTTCAGTAGTTGCAATTTTAAATGCTTCTCTAACCATTGATGGAATGTTATTTCCATTAACAACTTGTTTTGCATATTTAGTCATTGGTTTCATCATACCAACGATATCAATAATTTGGAATCTACCTTGTTTTGATTTTTTGATTGGTTTTTGACCTGTAATCATCATCATAGGCATTCCACCAAGTTGTGCATAAGCTGCACTTGTTGCGAAGTTTGTTGCACCTGGGCCAAGAGTTGATAAACAAACTCCAACTTTTCCTGTTAATCTTCCATAAGTAGCTGCCATAAATCCAGCACCTTGTTCATGTCTTGTTAAAATTAATTTAATATTTGAAGTTCTAAGTGCGTCAAGAAAATCAAGATTTTCTTCACCTGGGATTCCAAATATATATTCAACACCTTCGTTTTCTAATGCTTTTACAAATAATTCTGATGCATTCATCGTATATACTCCATTTGATTTAAAAAAAATTTATTGATAATCATATTTAATAACCATTGAAAATTCGTTTATATTTTATCGATTATCAAAAAAATACAATATTGTGTATGTTTTTACACAAAAGTGATTATAGTTTATTACACCTTAATATAATAACCTTATTTTTTTCATACTTTATATCAAATTAATGATATTTTTTATACTATGTAAAAAATTCTAAAAAAGGAAAAAATATGAAAAAAATCTTACTTATAATACTTCTTGCAATAGTTGCACCACTGTTCTACATAATCGTTACAAACTACAATAATATTCCAAAACTTGATGAAAATGTAAAAGAGAAATGGTCACAAGTTCAAAACCAATATAAAAGAAGAGCTGATTTAATTCCAAATCTAGTTGAAACTGTAAAAGGTTATGCAAGTCATGAAAAAAGTACTTTTGTTGAAGTAACAGAAGCTAGAAGCAAAGTTTCACAAATGAACGTAAATGCTGATACTTTAAACAATCCTGCTGCAATGGAACAATTCTCTGCTGCACAAAGCGGACTTTCTAGCGCTTTATCAAAACTTATGGTTGTTGTTGAAAAATATCCTGAATTAAAAGCAAATGAAAATTTCAAAGCACTTCAATCACAACTTGAAGGAACTGAAAATAGAATTACAGTTGCACGAAAAGATTTTATTGAAGCAGTTAAACTTTATAATTTAGAACTAAGAACAATGCCAGGAAAACTTGTAGCTGCAATTGCCCATCCTGAAGCTCAAATTAAAGAGACATTTACAGCAAGCCCAACTGAGCAAGAAGCTCCAAAGGTAAAATTCTAATGCTTTTAAATGAAAATGATAAAGAGTTAATTTCAAAAGAGATAGAAGATCTTGAGAAATTAAGTTCTGCGGAACTTGTAGCTGTTATTGCAAAAAAGAGTTCAAATTATAAATATGCTTCTTTAATGATTACTGTTTTTTGCGTTTTTTTAATCTCTTTTATTTTATATTTTGTAAAAGAAGTTTCAACTTTAGAGTTATTAGAATATCAACTTTTAGTATTTGTAGGTATCAATCTACTTTTTGAAAAATTTGATAACTTAATTTTAAAAATTCTTCCACAAAGTTACAAATATAGAAAAGCCTCTTCATATGCAAAAGAGCAGTTTAATAATTTAGGATTAAATAGAACAAAATCAAAACAAACAATTATGTTTTTTGTAAGCCTTGATGAAAGATATGTGAAAGTTATAACTGATAATAAAATATCAGAAGAAATTCCTAATGAATTTTGGCAACAATTAGTTTTTGAATTTGCAGAAGATGTTAAAAGAGAGGACTTTTTAAATGGTTATTTAAAAGCTCTTAGAACTTCAAAAGCAATTTTAATAAAACATTTTCCAATCAAAAATAATGACGAAAATGAATTATCAAATGAAGTAATCGAGTTAAAATGAAAAAAATCATAATTTTATTACTATTTATTCTTAGTTTTTTAAATGCTGATATAACTCAATATTTTCCAAAACTTGATGGAAGAGTAATAGATCAAGCAAATTTATTATCTCCTGATGTAAAAAAAGATATTGATGGTATATTAAAAAAACAAGAAAAAGAGACATCTAATCAAATTGTTGTTGTTATTTTAAACTCTTTAAATGGTTACACAATTGAAGAGTTCTCTTATCAACTTGGACGTTTTTGGCAAATTGGACAAAAAGATAAAAACAATGGTGTTTTACTTGTAGTTTCAATGGAAGAAAAAAAAGTAAGAATTGAGGTTGGTTATGGACTTGAAGGTGCATTAACCGATAAAATTGCCCATGAAATAATAAACTACACAATAAAACCAAACTTTAAAGCAAATCAATATGAACTTGGGATTTTAAAAGCTATAAATGAAATAAAAGCAGCAATAAAAGGTGAATATCAAGCAAAAGCTAAAAGTAATGATTTTAATGGAGCAATAAATGCCTTTATTCCTTTAGGATTTTTTGCTTTAATATTTTTATCAATGATTGCAAATAGTGCATCTAGAAAAACTAAAAGTCAATTCTTTTATAAAGTTACAAAATCATCGATGACTTCGTCATTTTTTGCTTTTTTTACTTTTATAATGTCTCAAGCTTTTACAACTTATAACCTTTTTGTTGCACTTATTATGTTTGTAATAATATTTATATTTAATTATAAAACTACTAAAGATGTAAATTTCGATAAACTCTCTAAAATTGGCTATTCAGATAGTTCTCGAAGTTCAGGTGGATTTGGAGGTTTTGGTTCATCTTCATCTTCAGGTGGTGGATTTGGTGGATTCTCTGGTGGAGGAGGAAGTTTTGGAGGAGGAGGCGCAAGTGGCGGCTGGTAAAAAAACAATTATATTCGATTTAGATGGTACTTTAATAGATTCTCTTGAAGACATATCTGTTTGTATGAATCAAGTTTTAAAAGAGTTGGATTTACCAACTCATGAAATGAATGATTACAAATATTTTGTTGGTGGAGGAATTTCTATTTTAGTGGACAATGCACTAAATGCTTTAAATAAAGAGATTAGTGATGAATTAAAAGAGAAAGTAACTCAAAGATTTAAAGAAATTTATGATCAAAAACTTCACGCAAAAACAAAACCTTATGAAGGAATTTATGAGTTACTTGATGAACTTGCAAAACTAGATTATAACATTGGGATTTTATCAAATAAACCCCATGAATTTACTCTAGCTTATGCGCAGAGTCTATTTTCTAAATATAATATTCCACAAATTCATGGGCAAAAATCTGATGTTCCCAAAAAACCAGATCCAAGTGCAGCAATTACAATAGCAAATAGTTTTAATAGCACTTGTGAAGAGACTTATTTTGTAGGTGACACAATGGTTGATATGCAAACAGCTGTAAATGCTAAGATGATTGGAATTGGTGTTTTATGGGGATTTAGAGATGAAGAAGAATTAATGGAAAATGGTGCAACTTTTGTTGTAAAACATCCTTTAGATATATTAGAGATAGTAAAAAATAGATGTGTTTAAATGGGTGATATTTATAAAACTGTAAGCTGTCAATTTTATGATGAATTAGAAGTATTAGCAGTAAAAAAAATTAAATCTTTAATCCTTTACATGGATAATGAAAATGAAAAAAGTGTTGAAGGCATAATTATTGACTTCAAAACAAAAAATAAAGAAGAGTTCCTAATCCTAAGTGATGGAACTCAAATTAGACTCGATAAAATTCTAAAAATTAACGAAATTAATTTATCAAATAACAAATGTTAGATTAATCCCCCTCTCAAAAAGTTATATATGCAATTAAATCTAATAACCATATAATTATTTCAAGTAATAAATATAGTATAATTTGCAAAAAGGAAGTGGATATGAAAAAAATTAATTTAATTTTTGCATTACTAACAACTGCAACATTATCATTTGCTGAGAATATTGATGGTAGTGCGGTTGTGGGAAGTATGATTGGAGCAGGAGTTGGTTCTGCTGTTGGTTCTGCTGTTGGCGGAAAAGAAGGAGCTATCATTGGTGGTGGAGCAGGTGGAGCATTAGGTGCGGCCGCTGGTTCAAGTCAAGAAACAACAAGTAATGATAGAAGAGAACCTACTTACAGAGATGGTTATAGAGATAATTATAATGAACATCATGATAATGGAAAACACAAAGGTCAATATAAAAAGAAGCACGATAAATAATTAACTTATAATTTCATGTTAATGTATCAAAAATCAATCTAAATACTCACAAAAAGATTACTCACTGAACTCAAACAAGTGCAAGAAGAAGATAAATTGCTTAGATAAAAAGGGACATTTTCTTCTACTTGTACTATCTTTAAAAAGAATAAATTAAATTTATACAGATTTTATTATTTCAAAAGGTTGTATATGCAATAGTTGCATATACAATTAAAGGATTAATATGTCATATGAATTAGAAAAATCAATAGGTTTTAAAGTAAACCAAACAGCAAACAAACTCAATAATAAATATACTCAATTACTTCAATCATTTGATATTGCACCTGAACAAAGGGCAACTTTAGAAATTATCAAATATGAAACAGATGTAAATCAAACAAAAATAGCAAATATTTTAGGAAAAGATAAAACTACAATAAGTCGAACTTTAAAAACCTTAGAAAATAAAAATCTTATTACAAAATCACAAATAGATAAAAGAACAAACTTAATTCAGCTAACAAAAAAAGGTGAAGAAGTTTTAAATGATAGTTTCACAAATGTAAAAGATTTTAGGAAAAAACTAACTTCAAGATTCAGTGAAGATGAGTTAAACAATCTTATTACACTTCTTGAAAAAGTTGCTTTTATTGTTGATGAGGAATTATGAGAAAAAGCATTAATCATTTATATCTAATAATTCTTTTATCAGTTTTATCTTCCGTTGCACCAATGGGAGTTGATACATATATTCCTTCAATTCCTGATATTGCCTTAGCTTTTAAAGTAAGCATTGAAAAAATCGAATTATCTTTATCGATTTTTTTAATTGGATTTTCTGTGGGTCAAATATTTGGAGGACCACTTTCTGATAAATATGGAAGAAAAATGAGTTCAGTTTATGGACTTTTAGGATTTGCATTTTTTAGTTTTGTAATAATCTATAGCACAACAATTTATGAATTATGGATTTTTAGATTTTTCGAAGCCTTTTTTGGTGGAATCGTAGTTGTAAATGCAGCGGCAGCTGTACGAGATAGATTTCATGGAGCAGAAGCTGCAAAGGTCTTTTCACTTATTGGAATGGTGAGAAGTTTTGCACCACTTATTGCCCCGGCAATTGGAGCTTTTATTATTCATTTTTATTCATGGAAAGCAGTTTTTCTATTTTTAACTCTTTATGCTTTAGTTGTTGCTTTTTTTATATATAAAGATTTAGAAGAGAGTTACACTTATAATAAACAAAATATTTTTCAATCATATAAAACTGTATTAAGCAACAAAATGGCTTTAAAAGCAATGGCTACTTTAGGTTTTAGTTTTGGTGGATTTTTCATAATCATCGCAAAAACTTCATTTATTTATATTGAATATTTTAAAATACCAACGGATTATTTTCCATTCTTTTTTGGTATCAATTTTATTATTTTAATGTTAATGATAAAAGTAAATGTTACTTTACTTAAAAAACACTCTCCTGTAGAACTTGTAAAAATGGCCATTTTAGTACAAGTTATTGCAGGTGGATTATTTGCTTTAAACTATGAAAATATTTCGCTTGTTTTAACAGTTATTTTAATAGCTTCTTATATGAGTATGATGGCTTTTATTTTTGGAAATTGTATGGCTTTAACTTTAGAACATTTCCCTAAAAATGCGGGAGTAGCTTCTGGTGTCGTAGGAGTTTTTCAGTTTGGATTAGGTGCAATCATCTCATCAATTGCATTAAGTTTCCATGATGAAACTTTTTTTCCAATAGGTTTAAGTATTTGTTTGATTTCTCTGATGGCTTTTTTTATTATGAATAATTATAAAAATGTGTAAAAGAGTTCCCTCTTTTATACATTTAACTTTATATCTCTAACTCAAAAAAACTCTCTTCAACTTTTTCATATTTAGCCAAAGAACAAGTGATTTTTATTGCATTATCATAATCTTTGAATTCATCAATAAATAATTTTTGTAGCTTCTCAACTTCAACTGCTCTAAAAATAAAATAACCTAAAACATCTGTTCCTCTTGAACCTGTTTTTTCTATTCCAAAGCTATCAAATTTCCAGTCAATTCCTCTTGAAAAGAAGAAAACTTCTGTTAATCTTTTTTCTAATTCTTCTCTTACGCTATTATTGTATGCTTTTAAATGTATGAAAAAAGCCACATTTGTATTAAATTGTGATTGAACTAATTTTTCTTGTTCTGGTGTCATTGGTTTTTCTATAATATCTATATTGCTCATATTAAAATGCTTCCTATTTTTTCTCGTATTATAGTAAACTTTTTTGAAATAAAGCTTGTATTAATAATTTAAATCTATAATTAAAACTATCTAAAACAAATCAAAGGTTCTCATGAACAGTTACTTAAATTCAAATACGATTATTTGGAAATCTGAATACAATATCAGTAATTTTAAAATTGACAAAGAGCATCAAAAACTTTTCACAATAGCCAGAGAAGCCATGAATGTTTCAAAACTAAAAGATGATGAAGAAGTAAAAACAAAACTAAAAGAGATTATCACAAAACTTTTTGATTATGTGAGAACTCACTTCTCAAATGAACAAAAATATATGGAAGAGATAGATTATCCAGAGTTAGCAAATCATAAAATTCTTCATAAAAATATGTTAGATATGTTAACAACTCTAATTTCAGAATTAAATAAATTGGAATTAGAAGATATTGAAAAACTACTTTTTAATTTTATAGAAGAGTATTTTATAAGACATATAGTTTTAGAAGATAAAAAGATTCAACTATGGAGTACTTCCCTTGAAGATTTAAAAAAGAATTTTGGTTGGAAAGAGATTTATAGTGTTGGAAATGTAGAGATTGATAGGGAACATAAAAAACTTTTTGATATTGCCCAAGATGCTTTTATACAAGTAGAAGAGAAACAAAGAAATGCAAAAATAAAAGAAGTTTTAACTGAACTATATACTTATATGAAAACACACTTTAAACATGAAGAGAAGTTTATGCAAGAGATAAACTACCCATTAATTCAAGAGCATAAAGTTTTACATCACAACATAATTGAAAAAATAAACACTTTTGTAAAACAATTACCAACTATGGATGAATCTCTTTTTGAAAAAGAGTTGGCAAAAATAATAGATATTGCCCTTGTTCATCATATTATTCAAGAGGATAGAAAAATCATCGCTTGGTCAAAATCAAATTTACAGAAATAAATAGTATAATCCCGAAATTATTTAAAAATAAAAAGGAAAATTATGAAAAAAATCATTTTAGCAACTGCATTATCAATCTCTGCACTTTTTGCATTTGATGTTGGTGGAGCTTTAAAAAGTGCTGGTACAAATGTGGGAACAGCTGCATTAAACGGTAATACTGATACAAAATCACTTACTAAAACAGCTGCTGATTCAGTAGGTGTTACTCCTGAAGCTTTAGGTGGAAAACTTGCAAACACTGTAAAATCAAATAATACAACTGTTTCATCTATGGATAAAGCAAAAGATTTATGTACTCAAGCTTCAGCTGTACAATCTGTTGCAAATCTTAGTAGTGACCTTGTAAAACAAGCTATTTCTATTTGTTCAGAAAAAGTAATGGCTAAATAATCCCATTAAAAACTTAAAAGATAAAAGGAACTTCTCCTTTTATCTCTCTTCTTAATATATATTAATATTTTATTAATATAGATTGTATACAATCTATAAATTTATTATGAAGGCTTAATAGTGCTACAACAATCTAAACTCTTTATTTTTATAACAATTTCATGCATAATACTAAGTGGTTGCGAAGAAAAAGTTTCAACTAATAAACCAACTCCAACTATCGAAGTTGGTGTGATTTCAGTTCAAGAACAAGCAATTCCTTTACAACAAGAGTTAAGTGGTAGAGTAAAAGCAAAATTAGTATCAGAAGTAAGACCACAAATTAGTGGAATTGTAACTAAACAACTTTTTACAGAAGGAAGTTTTGTAAACCAAGGTGAAATCTTATATCAAATTGATTCAGCAACTTATCAAGCCAATTTTTTCCAAGCTAAAGCTTCCCTTGAAAGCGCAAAAGTAACTGCCCAAAATACAAAAATCAAAAGTCAAAGATATGAAGAGTTATTAAAATTTGATGGTACTTCAAAACAAGAAGCAGAAGATGCAAAAGCTGTATATTTACAAGCAGAAGCTTTAGTTGAAGAGAAAAAAGCAAATCTTGAAAGTGCTAAAATCGAATTAGAACGAACAAATATCAAAGCCCCTATTTCTGGATATATTAGTATTTCAAATGTAACAAAAGGTGCTTTAATATCAGCAAATCAAACTGAAGCCTTAGCAACTATTAGAGATACAAATAGTGTTTATGTTGATGTTAGCCAATCAAATACTCAGATTTTAGCTCTACGAAAACTTTTAAGCCAAGAAAATATTCAAAAAGGAAATACTGAAGTATCTTTAACATTAAGTGATGGAACTCTTTATGAACATAAAGGCGAACTTCAACTTCAAGAAATCGCAGTTGATGAAAGCACTGGTTCTGTAACTCTTCGAGCTTTATTTCCAAATGAAAAAGGTATTTTATTACCAGGAATGTTTGTAAAAGCAACGGTTCAAGGAGCGATTGATAATAAAGCCTTTTTATTACCTCAACAAGCAGTTTCTAGGGATGCAAAAGCAAATCCAATTATTACTTTAGTACAAGAAGATAATTCTGTAAAAAAACAGTTAATTACAATCGAAAGAGCCATTGGAAACAAATGGTTAGTAACAAGTGGAATTAACAACAATGATAAAATTGTTATTGAGGGTTTAAATAAAATCAATGAAAAAAGCAAAGTAAATCCAGTGGATGTAAGTGGTAAATATGTTGAAAACAAATAATAAAAGTGCCGTAAAAGGCTTAAAATGTTAGCTCACTTTTTTGTTAATCGCCCTATTTTTGCTTGGGTTATCTCTTTAGTTATTATGATTGCAGGAACTGTATCTTTATATACACTTCCAGTGGAACAATATCCTGATATTGCACCACCTCAAATAAATATTTCAGCAACTTACACAGGAGCATCTGCCCAAACTGTTGAAAATAGTGTGACTCAAATTATTGAACAACAATTAACTGGTTTAGAGGGAATGATATATTTTTCTTCAAGTAGTAGTTCTTCAGGAAATTCAAAAATTAGTGTTACATTTGAGCAAGGAACAGACCCTGATATTGCCCAAGTTCAAGTTCAAAATAAAGTACAACAAATACTTTCAAGACTTCCAGATGATGTACAAAGACAAGGAGTAAGAGTTACAAAATCACAATCTGATTTTTTATTACTTGCTTCATTATATGATTCAACATCAAAAGCTACTAAAGAAGATATTGCTGATTATTTAGTAAGTAATTTACAAGATAGTATTTCAAGAATTGATGGTGTGGGAGAAGTGCAAGTTTTTGGTGGACAATATGCCATGAGAATTTGGTTAGACCCAATAAAACTTGAAAACTTTAAATTAATGCCCTCAGATATAGAATCTGCAATAAATGCCCAAAACTCTCAAGCATCAGCTGGACGACTTGGGGGTTTACCTGTTGTTGATAACCAACAATTAGCTGTAACAGTAACTGCAAGGTCTAAATTTAAAACGGTAAAAGAGTTTGAAAATATCATAGTTAAAAACAATAACAATGGTTCATTTGTAAAATTAAGTGATGTTGCAAAAGTAGAAATAGGTTCGCAATCTTATAGTAATATCACAAACCTAAATGGTTTTCCTTCAACTGGTATTGCAATACAATTAGCTTCAGGTGCAAATGCTATTAAAACATCAGATAAAATAAAAGAGTTCTTAAAAAAATATGAACCAAATCTTCCTTTAGGCTATGAAATTACATATCCAAGAGATACAACAGCTTTCATTCAAGCTTCAATTAAAGAGGTAATAAAAACACTTATAGAAGCTATTATTTTAGTTGTTCTTGTAATGTATCTATTCTTGAAAAATTATAGAGCAACTCTAATTCCAGCTATTGCAGTTCCCGTTGTTTTACTTGGAACTTTTGGTATTTTAAATATTTTAGGATATTCAGTTAATACTTTGACAATGTTTGGGATGGTTTTATCCATTGGTCTTTTGGTTGATGATGCAATTGTTGTAGTTGAAAATGTAGAAAGAAATATGAAAGAATTTAATCTTTCACCAAAAGAAGCAACTATTAAATCAATGAAAGAAATCACAAGTGCATTAATTGGAGTTGCAACGGTTTTATCTGTTGTATTTTTACCAATGGCATTTTTTAGTGGTTCAACTGGAGTTATTTATAGACAATTCTCAATTACAATTATCTCTTCAATGGTTTTATCTGTTATTGTAGCTTTAACTTTAACTCCCGCATTATGTGCAACAATTTTAAAACCACATAAAGAAGAGAACTCAAAAGGTTTTACAAATTGGTTTGGAAATCTTTTTGAAACATTTACATTAAGATATAAAAATGGTTTAAATAGTGTATTAAAAAATCCAATTAAATGGATGTTTTTTTATAGTATTATTATTGGTGTTTTGGCATATACTTTTATCAAACTACCAACAAGTTTTTTACCAAAAGAAGACCAAGGCTCTATTATGATTCAGTACACTCTTCCTGAGGGTGCAGTAACATCAAGAACAGTTGAAGTTGCCCAAGTTATAAAAGA
>JBBRXF010000021.1:0-24891 GCA_038248665.1 Campylobacterales bacterium
ATTTGAACTAAAAACTCCTAAATTTGAATTAGCATAGTTTGCTCCAAGTGCTCTCATTCCTCCAACTAAAACTGTCATTTCTGGAATAGTTAAAGTCAATAATTGAGCTTTATCAATCAACAACTCTTCAGCGCTTAGTGTATATGCTGTTTTTTCATAGTTTATAAAACCATCAGCCATTGGTTCTAAATAGTTAAATGATTCAATATCTGTTTGTTCTTGAGTTGCATCACATCTTCCTGCACTAAATGGAACTTTTATATCAAAACCTGCATCAAGTGATGCTTTCTCAATAGCAGCACATCCACCTAAAACTATTAAATCAGCAATTGATACTTTTTTTGTAAAGTTATTAAAATTAAATTCCTTTTGAATATCTTTTAAAATTTTCAGAGTATCATCTAAATTTAAAAAGCTATTTGATTCCCAATCTTTTTGAGGAGATAAGGCGATTCTAGCACCGTTTGCACCACCTCTTTTATCAGAATCTCTATATGTACTAGCACTAGCCCATGCAAGTGATACAAGTTTTGAAACTCCTAATGATGAAGCTAAAATTTTCTCTTTTAAAGTTTTAATATCTTTTTCATCTATCATTTCATAATTTGCTTGTGGAATTGGATCTTGCCAAATCAAATCCTCTTTAGGAATTTCAGGTCCTACATATTTTGATTTTGGTCCTAAATCTCTATGTGTTAATTTAAACCAAGCTCTGACAAAGGCATCTGCAAATTGTTCTGGATTTTTATGAAATCTTTTTGAAATCTCACCATAAATTGGATCCATTTTCATTGCCATATCAGCAGTTGTCATAATAGTTGTAACTTTTTTATTTGGATTATGTGCAGATGGTGCTAAATGCTCCTCTTTTACATTTTTTGGAATCCATTGCCAAGCACCAGCTGGTGATTTTGTAAGCTCCCAATCATATCCAAGTAATAAATCAAAATATCCATTATCCCATTTTGTAGGATTTGGTGTCCAAGACCCCTCTATTCCACTTGTGATTGTATCATCACCTTTTCCACTTAAAAATTTACTAAGCCAACCTAGTCCTTGAGCAATTAACCCTTCTGCTTCTGGTTCAGCTCCAACATTTGAAGCATCTCCTGCACCATGACATTTTCCAAAGGTGTGACCACCAGCTGTAAGTGCAACTGTTTCTTCATCATCCATAGCCATTCTTTTAAAAGTTTCTCTAATATCAATTCCTGATTGAATAGGATTAGGTTCTCCATTTGGACCCTCTGGATTTACATAAATAAGCCCCATTTGAACAGCTGCTAGTGGATTTTCTAAATCTCTATCACCAGTATATCTACTATTTGGTTTATCACTAGTTGCAAGCCATTCACTCTCTTTTCCCCAATAAATATCCTCTTCAGGCTCCCAAACATCTACTCTTCCACCTGAAAAACCAAATGTTTTTAATCCCATAGATTCAATTGCAACAGTTCCTGCTAATATCATTAAATCAGCCCATGAAATTTTATTTCCATATTTTTGTTTAATCGGCCAAAGAAGTCTTCTTGCTTTATCTAAGTTTGCATTATCAGGCCAGCTATTTAGTGGTGCTAATCTTTGGCTTCCACTTGCTGCTCCTCCTCTTCCATCTGCTGTTCTATATGTTCCTGCACTATGCCATGCCATTCTAATAAATAACGCTCCATAATGCCCATAATCAGCAGGCCACCAATCTTGTGAATCAGTCATTAAAAACTCTAAGTCAGCTTTTAGTGCATAATAATCGAGTTTTTTAAACTCTTTTTCATAATCAAAATTTTCATTTAATGGATTTACTTTATTTGAGTGTTGAGAAAGAATTTTTAGATTCAATTGATTAGGCCACCAATCTTTATTTGATGTACCACCATTTCTTACTGTTGGATTACTTTTCCCAAAACCAAATGGACATTTACCAGCCATGTTCTCTCCTTTATTATTATTGATTATCTAACATTTTGATTCTACTCTTAGAAACTTTAAAATATTATTAAAATAATTTATCAATTAATAATTATTATCCTCTGTTGTTAATTCTTATATATTATTTCAAAATAAAAAATCCTTTGCTATAATAAAAAAAATAAAGCTAAGGAGAAAAGCTGTGATTTTAAAATTTAAAGAGTTTTACCCAGAGATTCATTCTAGTGCTTGGGTTGCACCAAGTGCTGATTTGATTGGGAATATTACAATTGGTGAAGATTCATCAGTTTGGTTTGGTTGTGTAATTAGATCAGATGTAAATGAAGTTAAAATTGGTAAAAATACAAATATTCAAGATTTATCATGTATACACACAGATACAAACACAAAAACAATAATCGGTGACAATGTTACGATTGGTCATAAAGTTATGCTTCATGGGTGTAAAATTGAAGATAATTGCCTAATTGGGATGAGTGCCACAATTCTTGATGATGCTGTGATTGGTGAAGGCAGTATTGTAGGAGCAAATTCACTCGTAACATCTGGAAAAGTTTTCCCACCAAGAAGTATGATTATGGGAAGTCCTGCAAAAGTTGTTAAACAATTAACTCAAGAAGATGTTGATAAATTAATAGCTCACGCTGCTCATTATGTAGAGTATAAAAACGATTATAGATAAGAAAGTAGAAGTTTAAATAAATAATAGGTTTAAAACCTATTATTTACATTTGTTATATGCCTCTTGTAATTTAGAATATAAATCATCAAAACTTACATCGTCCATTTTTTCAAGTAGACTAACCATTACAACGTTATCTTCATGACCATTCCAAACTTTGATGTAATGACCTTCTTTATAACCATTATCTTGTCTAAATTGATTTAAACAATTTTTACCAATATAAAGTTTTTGTAACCACATAAAAGATAATCCTGCAATTTTACAACATCTAAAGAATTGGTCAATAAATCTTTCTATTCCACTAAATGATGGCATATTTCCAGTATCAATTGCTAATGAAATATAAGATAATTTCTCAGCTTCATTTACCATTAATTTCACATCTACATCTTGTGATGCTTCATAAATACAATGAGTATTTACTAATGAAACTGCTTTTGGAACATTTGTTTCTTGTAAAATATAAGACATTAAAAAGTGCCAAATATCAACAAGTTCAACATGAATATTATTCATATCAGGGTCTGAGTTAATATTTTTCCAATGTTTCCAAGGAGTTGATTCAATTAGCTCTGCAACTTCCATATGTATACATCTTAACCAATTTATCTCTTTACCAAATTTATTAATACCTAATTCCCAATTATTACCATTTGTAGAATCATTTAATTTCTTTTGTAATAAAAACATCTCTTCAAGTTTATGTGGGAAAGATGAAACTTCTTCTAATAATGAAGCAAGAGGTAAACACTCTTCAATAACATTATCTAAAGCTGAGTTTGTAATTAATAGCTCTTTTTCACCCTTTAAAAGATGAATAATAAGTGAAACTAAATATGGTACTTCATTTTTCTCTTCCCAACTTAAAACATCATCAGATGTAACACCTGCATAATTTATAAAATCTTCTATAGTTCCAAAACCTAATGATTTAATACTCTCTTTAAAATCTTTATATAACAAATTTAACTCCTATTTTAATGGTAATTTTATAACGAATTTTGTTCCAAAATCTGTATTATATACATCAATTTTTCCGCCACTATGTTCTTCAATAATGGTTTTACTCATGTATAGTCCTAATCCTGTTCCGTTCTTATTATTTTTTGTTGAGAAATATGGATCAAATATTTTACCCAAAACATCACTTTTTATTCCACCTGCATTATCTTCAAACTCAACAAATAAACTCTTCTCTTCTTCGTAAGTTGTAATAGTTATAACCCTATTTTCAATATTCTTTTCAATCATTGCGTCACAAGAATTTTTTGCCAAATTTATAAAAACTTGAACTATTTCATTTAAATATATTTCAACACTTGAGTTGGAATTATTTTGATAGTTTACTTTAATAGAATTTATTTTAAATAAATATGCCAAGAAATCCATAGATTTTTCAATAATTTCTTTTATATAAACTTCTTCTTTTCTTTTATTTGGTTTGAAATAATCTCTAAAATCATCTATTGTCTTAGACATATAATCAAGTTGAGAACTCACTTGTTTAACCACATCTTCAAGCATTTCATCTGAAATATCACCATTAACCATTTTTAATAAAGGTAATTTTTGAATCAAAATAGAAACTGCTTGTAAAGGTTGTCTCCATTGGTGAGCTATCATACTTATCATTTCACCCATTGCTGCTGATTTTGATTGTTCTACTAATAGATTTTGTTGATTTTTAAGTTCAATTTGAGAAGTTATATCTTCTCTAATTGCATCGTAACTTATGATATTTCCTGCATGATCAAAATTTGGGTGTATAGTTGTTTTCACCCAATAAGTCTCACCATTTTTCTTACGATTCTCAATTTCACCTTGCCACATATTACCTGATTTTATAGTATCCCACATATCAGAAAAAAACTTTTTTGACATATCAGGATGTCTAATAACATTATGAGATTTTCCGATTAATTCAAAAGATTCATAACCAGAAATTTTACAAAATGCACTTGAAACACTCATAATAATTCCACGAGAATCAGTTCTTGACATAATCACAAATTTATCAACAATATCTATAGATTTATTTAAAGCACTCTCTATTTGTGCTATTGATTTAGAATATATATCTAAAACAGCAGAAAAATTTTCTTCAAAATAATAAACAATTTTTTCTATTAACTCAACAGATTGAATATTTAATTTAAAAGTATAATCAACTAAAGCGCTTTTAAAAGAAGAACATAATAAAAAAAGTTCACTAGATTTTATATTTTGTTTTTTTAAATACTTAATAAAATCCATAATAACTGGACAATTTTCAATTTTTTCTTGTTTTTTTACCACTTGAATATAGTGTTCAATAACACCAAAAGCATATCTTTTAACAAATAAATCTTTATCAATAGAATAATCATTTATTATCTTAATTACCGTTGGTGAACTTATCCAAGTTCTAATAATTGAGATTTTATCTTTTTCTATTTTTTCTATAAAGTCATTTATTTGCATATACCCAGCTATTTTAAATTTTTTAACGAGAATAATTTACAATCTTCTCCACTTGCTCTTTTTACAGACATTGATGGAATTAGCTGTGATTTAAACCCATAGGCTTTACAGCCATGAGGGTTACTAGCTTCCCATGTAACAAAATAATAAACACATTTTTGACAAACTATTCTTTTTTCCATATTCTTATTCTAATTTTAAATTTCAACTTTACTTTGTATAGCTTTTGACAGTGATAAAATATCTACATTTTCTAAGCTAACACCCGTTGGTACACCCTGAGCAATTTTTGTAAATTTTATATTGTGATTTTTTAATTTATCTTCAATAAATAAGATAAACGCATCATTTGCAATTGATGGAGTTATTGCAAATAAAATATTTTCTACTTCATTATCATTTATAAATTTGTGCAAAGAATCCAATACTTCTTGGTCTAACTCTTCAATTACAAAATATTTTCCATCAAATTGACGTGAGTCTTCAATTACAAAAATATCTTTAGCACTTTGAACAATACAAAGTTTTGAACTATCCCTTGATTCATCCAAACAAACTTCGCAAATTTCATGCTCACTCATAGAACCACAACGAACACACTTAGTAATATTTTTAAGTGCACTTTCAATGCTATGAGCTATTTTAATCCCACAATAATTGTCATTCATAACAATGTGATAAGCAAGTCTAAGAGCTGATTTTTTTCCAATAGTAGGTAAAGATTCAAATGCTTCAACAAGTTCGTAAAATTTTTCTAATCCTTTATTCATGGCAGGATTATATCTAAGATTTTTAATAAATTATATAAAACTATACACTTATTAATTCAATCAATATTTATCAAGTTTTAGATAAAATCGCGACTTATTAATTTAAATATTTTTTAAGGGGATAGAATTGACTGAAATAGATTATTATGAACTACTAGAAGTTAGTAAAGGTTCAGATAAAAGTACAATTAAAAAAGCTTATAGACAAATGGCTATGAAATATCATCCTGATAAAAATCCAGGTGATAATGAAGCTGAAGAGAGATTCAAAGCTATAAATGAAGCTTATCAAGTATTAAGTGATGAAGAAAAAAGAGCTGTTTATGACAGATATGGAAAAGCTGGACTTGAGGGTCATGGACAAAGAGGTGGTGGATTCTCTGGTGGTTTTGATGACTTAAGTTCTGTTTTTGAAGAGATGTTTGGAAGTGCTTTTGGTGGCGGTTCGCGTGGAAGAAAACAGAAAAAAACATATAACTACAATCTTGATGTGACTATTGAAGTAAAATTAGAGTTCAACGAAGCTGTATTTGGTTGCAAAAAAGACATAAGTTATAAATATAAAACAGCTTGTAAATCTTGTTCAGGAACTGGTGCAAAAGATGGAAAACTAGCAACTTGTAATTCTTGTAATGGACAAGGTCAAGTTCATGCAAGACAAGGATTTATGACATTTGCACAAACTTGTCCAAAATGTGGTGGAACAGGTCAAGCAGCAGCGGCTTCATGTAAATCATGTGGTGGAAGTGGTTATGATGAAGTAAAAGATTCTTTCAAAGTTGATATTCCTGAGGGTGTAAATGATGGAATGAGAATTAGAGTTTCGCACAAAGGAAATATTGCACCGGATGGTTCACGTGGTGATTTATATTTACAAGTAAAAGTAAAAGAAGATTCTCATTTTGTAAGACATGATGATGATATTTATTACGAAGCTCCAATATTTTTTACACAAATTGTACTTGGTGGTAAAATTATGGTTCCAACACTAAGAGGTGAAATTGAACTTGAAATTCCAAAAAATGCAAAAGATAAACAACAATTTACTTTTAAAGGTGAAGGTGTTAAATCTGTTCAGGGTTATGGAAAAGGTGATTTAGTTGTACAAATTAAAATCGAATATCCAAAAGAATTAAACAATGAACAAAAAGAACTTTTAGAAAAACTTCAAGAGAGTTTTGGAGTTGAAAGTAAACCTCACGAGTCAAGTTTTGAATCAATGTTTGACAAAGTTAAAAAGTGGTTTAATTAATTATTTTATAATACTTATCTCAGTACAATCTAGAAGAGAATACTGAGGTGAGGATCCAACAATGTATAAACTTCTTCTGTTACTGCTTTTCTTACATAACTTACTTTTTTCTAATAATACTAATCAAGATATAAATAATAATTTTACAATAGAAGAACAACAATTTATTGATACCCACAAAACCTTAACAATTGCAAATGAATATGATTGGATACCTTTTGATTATAATGAAAATAATGAAGCAAAAGGATATACAATTGATTACATAAAACTTATTTTTTCTAAAATTAATATTACACCTATTTTTATTATTGATAATTGGGATAACCTTTTTGATAGGTTTTCTAAAGGTGAAATAGATATCTTACCAGCCATAGAATATAATAAAAAAAGAGAAGATATTTTAAATTATACAAATGCTTATTATGCTCAAGAATTTTCAATTGTAACAAAAAAGAATAAATTTAATTTTATAAATATTGATGATTTATCAGGTAAAAAAGTTGCAATGGTAAAAAATTGGAACTTAACAAAATTCTTAAAAGATAACTATAAAAAAATAAATGTAATTGAATTTGATACTCTTGATAAAGCTTTTGAAAGTATTAAAAATAATGAAACTGATGTGACTATTCAAAACTCTTTAGTTGCAAATTATTTTATAAATACAAAATATTGGGATTCTTTAAAAATATTAACAAAAATAAGTATAAATAATTTTGATGATAAATTATATATAGGAGCAAATAAAAATTTCCCATTACTTGCACAAATTATAAATAAGGCTATCAATAAAATTTCACCTAATGAGCTTGAAACTTTAAATAATAAATGGCTAAATGATAAACAGAGTACATCTTTTACACAAAAAGAGTTAGACTTTATAGAGAATAAAGTTGTAAATATAGCCTTTACTGATAATTGGGCTCCAATAAATTTTGTTGAAAATAACAAAGCTTATGGTTTAGGTTATGATTTTTGGCAATATGTAGCTGATAAAGCAAATTTAAAAACAAATATAGTGACAAAAAAATCTTTTGCAGATGCTCTTGATAGTATTAAAAATAAAAGTAGTGATATAATAGTTGCAACTTCCCAAACACCTGATAGGGGAAAATATGCTTTGTTTTCAGATATATATTATAAAGCCCCTATTGGAATAGCTACTTTACAAGACAAAAACTATATTCCTGATCCTTCTTATCTTCTTGGGAAAAAAATTGGTGTTGGTAAAAATTATACTGCATATAAATTATTAAAAAAAGAGTATCCAAACATGGATTTTGTTTTTGTAAATAATATTGAAGAGGGTTTATCTCTTTTATCTAATAATCAAATATATGCACTTATAGATAACCTGCCTGTTTTAACTTACAATATTCAAAAATATGCCTATAGTAATATTAAAATTTCAGGAAGCACTGGAATTGATTTTAATTTGCAAATGATGCTTAGAGATGATTATGAAGTTTTACAATCAATTATTAATAAAGTTTTAGAAAATATGAGCCCAAATGATAAAAGTCTAATTTATAATAAATGGTTAAAACTAGAATATTCTCAAGCCTTTGATTATTCACTATTATGGAAATATTTTCTACCTTTAATTTTAATTATACTTTCTGTTTTATATAAAAATAGACAATTAGTAATTTATCAAAGAAAATTAAAAACTACAAAAAATGAGTTAGAAGATACCCTCAAAACTTTTAGAAGTTTAGTAAATTTAACTATTGAAGGAATTATAATAGTTAGTAAAAATGAGATTATTTATTATAATGATGAAGTTCTAAAAATATTTGATATTAATGAGGAAAAGCTTTTAAGTAGACCTTTTTCCAATTTATTTGAAACAGATAAAACTATCACTTTTGAAGATATTATAAAAAACTCCGATTCACAAACTTATGAAATTTCTGGTTTAAAGAATTTTGAAATGAAATTTCCTATTCTTATTAAATCAAAAATGTAATTTTTGAAAATAAACAATCAATCATATTATCAATTATAGATATGAGTGAAATTAAAAATAGAGAAAACTTACTAATCCAACAATCAAAAATGGCTAGTTTGGGAGAGATGATAGGAAATATTGCCCACCAATGGAGGCAACCTCTAAGTTTAATATCTACTGCTGCTTCTGGAATGAAACTACAAAAAGAGTTTGACCAATTAGATGATATAACTTTTAATGAAACAATAAATAATATAACAAATACAACTATGTTTTTATCCCAAACTATTGATGATTTTCAAAACTATCTAAAAGAGGACAAAATAAAAAAAGAGTTCAATGTTAATTCAAGTATAGACAAAATCCTTAGTATGTTAAAAGGCTCTTATAAAAACCATGATATAAATCTAATTTTAGACTTGAGTGAGGGATTATTTATAAATAGTTATGAAAATGAGCTAAATCAAGCTCTATTAAATATTTTAAATAATGCAAAAGATGCCCTATTAGATATAGAAAAAACCAATAGATATATTCATATTAAATCATATAAAGAAGCTGAAAAAATTATTATTGAAATAATTGATAATGCAGGTGGAATAAAAGAATCTATCTTAAATAAAATATTTGAACCCTATTTTACAACTAAACATAAAAGTCAAGGAACTGGTTTAGGTTTATATATGACCCATAAAATTATAACTTCAAGTATGAATGGAGAAATTAAAATCACCAATGTTTCCCATAACTTTAATGATAAATTCTTTAATAATTGTACAAATGTTAGAATAATTATCCCTCTTTCATAATGGATTAAAAAGCAATTGATTATAATGTTTTTTATTTTTAAATTTTAGTTATTTTTCATAAAAGGAATTAATATATGAGTGAATCTTATTTAGAATCTCATCCGGATGCTAATGGTTTTTTTGGTAAATTTGGAGGTTCATTTATTCCTCCTGTTTTAGAAAAACCTTTTGCTGAAATTACACAAGCTTATTTAGAACTAAAAAACTCTCCTAAATTTATTGAGGAGTTAAAATATGTTAGAAAACACTATCAAGGAAGACCTACACCTATCTCATATGCAAAAAATCTTACGCAATTTTGTGGTGGAGCAAAAATCTATCTAAAAAGAGAAGACTTAAATCATACTGGTGCTCATAAATTAAATCACTGTATGGCTGAAGTTATCCTTGCAAAATATCTTGGAAAGAAAAAAGTAATAGCTGAAACTGGTGCTGGTCAACATGGTGTTGCTCTTGCAACTGCGGCTGCTTATTTTGGTTTAGAGTGTGAAATTCACATGGGTGAAGTTGATATAAAAAAAGAACATCCAAATGTTGTTAGAATGAAAATCTTGGGAGCAAAAGTTGTACCAGCAACTCACGGTCTTAAAACTTTAAAAGAGGCTGTTGATTCAGCTTTTGAAGCATATTTAGCCGATACAGAAAACTCTATTTATTGTATTGGTTCTGTTGTTGGTCCACATCCATTTCCTATGATGGTAAGAGACTTCCAAAGTGTAATTGGATTTGAGTCAAAGGAACAATTTTTTGAACATGAACCTAAACTTCCTGATAATGTTGTAGCTTGTGTTGGTGGTGGAAGTAATGCTATGGGATTATTTTCTGGATTCATTGATGATAAAGAGGTAAATCTTTATGGAGTTGAGCCAATGGGTAAAGGTGATAAAATTGGTGAACACAGTGCCACTTTAACTTATGGAGAAGAGGGAATCATGCATGGATTTAACTCTATAATGTTAAAAGATAAAAATGGAAATCCAGCTCCTGTTTATTCAATTGGAAGCGGAATTGATTATCCATCAGTTGGACCAGAACATGCATATTTAAAAGAGATTGGAAGAAGTAAAGTTGGACTTTGTGATGATATTGAAGCTGTTGATGCTTTTTATAAGCTTTCACAACTTGAGGGAATAATTCCCGCACTTGAGTCAGCTCATGCTGTTGGGTTTGCTATGAAACTAGCACGAACACTTCCTAAAGATAAAACTATTTTAGTAAGTCTTAGTGGTCGCGGTGATAAAGATATTGATTTTGTAATAGAGAACTACCCTATTCCAAATGCTAAATTTTAAATACAAATAAGGAATAGAAAGAAATGAAATTAGAGTACGCAGGATTAAAACCAGTTATTAGTGAACACGGTGTGTCTTTCAAAGATGGTAAAGAGGATAAATTCATTTATCTATCTTTTGCAGTTGATATGTTAAATGCTATTAATCACACTTATGAACAAAAAAAGAAATATTCACACCAATTAAATGAAACTCCATTAAATCCTAATGAGATTCTAGATGTACTTCTAAAATTTCACCCTGATTTAGAAGATACAATGAATCAAGAGATAGACTCTTATTTAAAACATTTAGATAGTGAAGAAGAAAATGTTAGAAATAGAGTAAATTTATCTGGCATTGAAAAAGATACATTTGTAGCAAATTTAAAGTTAATGAGAAAATATAAAACTCAAAGAGCAAAAAATAAAATATTTTATTTCCATTGTATAGAAACAATTGTTGAAACAATTATTAAATACAAAATAAAAGAGCTTGATACTCCATTTAATGAGAGATTTTGGCATATTCTTCAAACTATTGAAGGAAAATTATCAACTCATAAAATAAATTCTAATCTAAAGATGATAGAAGAAGATGCTATTTTAAAAGCAATGCTTACTATTAATATTTATTAAAATTGTTTAATCAAAGTTTTGTTTATATTTTCCAACTCTTGGTATTTATAAACTAACTCTTGATATTTCAAGTTATAGTCATTATATAAAAAAGAATAATCGTTCTTTTCATCTTTATATTTATCATAACCTTTTTTTGAGCTATTTGATAAAGCACTTATAAAATTAAAAGAGTTAACAGCAGTTAATATTTCATCTAATTTATCCTGAGATATTACATCTGTTGATTTGGCATTTGGATCAGCTATTTTTTGAGTTATTGATTCATGTAATAAATCAGCCAAACTACTATTGTTTGATGAAGATAAAAACATACTTTTATCATTATATCTATCACTTAAATACGAATATCCCAAATTAAATGGTTGCCCTAAAACTGTATTAAATAAAGCTTTTGATAAATAATCATCATTTGAGAAAAGGGTTGCAAGTCTGAGATTTTTTGCCATATTTTTATCATCTTCATTTACAAATAAAGTGTCAATCTCTTCTAAAGTTATTCCTTTTATATTTTCATAACTTAATGAATCAGTTTTAGAAGATGGTGTTGAAGCAGTTGAATTATTTGTCAGATTATTTAAAAACAAGCCAGAATTAGAACTAATATTTGAATTTTTAGCTGTTGTAATTTGTGCTTTTATTAAATCAATATTAGATGTTATCATTAGTTGCAATCCTCTCTTTTTGATAAGATTTTTAATTCATTACAAGAAAAACCTGCCTCTTTTCGTGCTGTAAAATTTAAATCCATTTTTCTTTTTGTACTTCCAGGAAATACTTCTTCAATTATTTGTAAATATGTAGATTCAGGTTCTAAGTTTAATCTATCACACTCATACTTAAACCAAGTATCACCTTTTTTTACATGGTCTACTTCTTCATCTAAAATGATTTGTAAAGCTTTTAAAAACTTATTATTAAACTCATCTCTATTTGAATTTAGTTTTTCCATAATTTTTGGATTTTGATCAAGTCCATTTGCTTCAAGGTATCGTGGAACTGCTGCCATTCTTCGCAAAAAATCTGGTGTTGACTCCATTGCTTCAAAAAGATTTTTATGAACGGGGAAATCTCCATAAACTCCTCCAAGTTCACTTAACAACTCTTCAAGCATTAAAAAGTGTCTTATTTCATCATCTGCAACTTCAAGCCAATCTTCATAATATTTTTTTGGCATATCTTTAAATCTAAGAGCTGCATCTAAAGCTAAATCAATTGCTGAATATTCTATATGTAAAATTGTATGAACAAGATATTTCTTTCCATCTATTGATTTAAAATTTTTTATTGGAGGAAGTAATGTTGGTTTTACAATTTCAAGAAATGTATGGTATGAAGGTTTACCGAAAGTATAAGGAATATATGATTCATTCATAATATAATCATTATTTAAAAAATTATTATAAAATAATCTAAATTTTTCAATTTTATCTTTTGGAACACTAGTATTTAAAATATCCTCTAACGATAAAAAATAATCCATAAATAACCTCTTTTTTGCTATAATCTATAGAATTTTAGCAAAGTAAGGTTAAAAATGAATATAAATGTTCAGCCAATGGGCGATTATCAAACAAATTGTTATATTGTTACTATAGATGATAAAGATATAATTATTGATCCTGGTGTTAATGCTTACGCTTGGATTAAAGGAAATGTAAAAAATCCAATTGCTATTTTAAATACACATGGACATTTTGATCATGTTTGGTCAAACCAAGAAGTAAAAGAAAACTATAATTTAAAATTGTATATTCCAAAAGATGATGAGTTTATGTTAACTTTAGATCCTTATGGAATGGGAATGCCACCATCTTATGCAGATGTTTTAGTAAATCCAGATGAAGAGATTGAAATTGAGGGAATTAAAATAAAATTTCATCATTTTCCTGGGCATACACCTGGATGTAGTGCTATTCAAATAGATAAACATCTTTTTACTGGTGATTTTATTTTTAAAGGAACAATTGGAAGATTTGATTTTCCAAATTCAAATGCTACACTAATGAAACGAAGTTTAAATAAAATATTGCAATGGGATGAAGATTTTCATATTTATCCAGGACATGGCGATAAAACAACATTAAAAAGCGAAATACAAACCCTAAAACAGTGGGAAAGACATATTTAAATAAAGGCATGAGTTCATGAATTTTTCTTGTGAGACAATTATTAACGAAAATGAAAAGTTAAAATTAACAGATTTAGATAAAAGTTGTTTAAATATTTTTGATTACTTAAAGTTACATCATAATATAAATTTTTTACAAATTGATATAAAGAAAAATGATAATATTCAAAATCTTTTTTTATGTGCAGGAACAAGTGAAGATTATTTAGTTAATACTTTAGAATTCAAACAAAATTGTGACACTACAATTATTTTTCATTTTTTATCAGAGGATCAAAATAATTTTGAAGCTGTAAAAACTCATTTAGATGCAATTAAAATGTCTTTGCTAATATTTTCTCAATCATTATTTAATAAATATATGGAAAAAGCTTTAAATGAAATGTCCTTAATTGACAATTTAACAGGTTCTTATAATAGATGTTATTTAGATAATTATGCAGGGAATTTATTAAGTATTTCAAATAGAGAACAAAAGAAAATTGCTTTTATTAAAGTTGGCATTGACCAATTTAGAGCCGTTATAGATGAGTTTGATTACGAAGTTGGAGATAAAGTTTTAAAAGCACTTGCATCTACTTTAAAAGATAGTGTTAGAGAATCAGATATAGTTATAAAAATTTCTGATGATGAATTTTTAGTTATTTTACAAAATATAATTAATGAAAACAATGCTATACTCATATCTGAAAAACTTATTAATAACTTTTCTAAAAAAGAAGTTTTAATAAATGAACAAACAAAACAGACACTTATGAAAACAATTTGTGGTGGTGTTTCAATTTATCCTGATAATGCAACAACACTAGATGAAATAATAAAAAAATCTGATATTGCTTTATATGAAGCTAGAAACAGAGGAAGAAGTCAAGTTTTTATGTTTAGTGAAGAAGATACAAATAAAATAGATTTCTTTTAGGTAATAATATATGAAAAATAAAATATTAGAGTTAATTAAATCATCAGCAACAAATGAAGATGATTACAAAGCATTAGTTAGTATTTTTAATCTTCATGAGCAACTGCAATATGCAACAAATATTAAACAAATGGCTGAAGATATATCAACTTGGCTAAATAAAGAGTTTAATATTGATAATCTTACATTTTCACTATTTGATGTAAATAAAAATTACAAAGAACTAATTTTAAAAAAAGGTGAAGAGTTTTATTTAGATGATGATTTATCTTATTTCTTTATTATAAATACTCATACAAGCTTAAATGCAACCGTTTCATTTTGTGCTACTTCTAAAGTACATTTTAAAGTTTTGGAAACGAAATATGATACTATTGAAGCTGCATTTTTTCAAGTTTCTCCAATAATCCAAAGTGGTATTTTAAAGAAAAACTTCATAGAATCTTCATCTTTAGATTCTGTTACAAATGTTTATAATAGAAATTATTTAATTGAGAATTTAACAACACACTTAAGACTTTCAAATAATACTCAGGATGAAATCTATTTTTTAATGATTGGAATTGACCATTTTAAAGCAGTAATTGATGAGTTTGATTATGATATTGCAGATAAAGTATTAATTGAACTTGCAAAAGTAATCCACTCAAATATAAATGAATTTGATATGGTTGGAAGATTAAATGGTGATGAATTTTTAGTCTCTTTAATTAATAACTCAAGTGAATATCAAGCAGAAGAACTTGCTAAAAAAATCATTTCAGATTTTGCAGAAGTAAATATTTCAATAAATGCAGAAAAAAATCAAATTTTGAAAAAAACTATCTGTATTGGATTTGAAGTTTATAGATTACACTCAGATATTACAATAACTGACTGTATTAAAAATGCTGACATTGCACTTTATGAAGCAAAAAATAAAGGAAGAAGTCAAATATTTAAATTTAGTGATTTAAGTGCAGAGGATACTATTGATTTATTTTAATCTCTAGTATCTCTTATTCTTATAAAACTTTTCTAGCTTTTACATAAACTCTTTTGGGAGCTGGATAACCCTCAACTGTTTTTGTTTTATCATTTTCATCTAAAAAATCTTCCAAACTTTGATCAAATGACCATTCTGTTTTTCTTTGTTCTTCTGATGTAGTAACTGTTGTTGCTAATACTTCAATATTTTCAAAGCCTGCTCTTTCAAGCCAATTTTTAAGTGCTGGAATTGTAGGGATAAAATAGATATTTGGAATTTTTGAATATCTTTTGTTTGGAGTTAAACATAACTCTTCATCTCCATCTATCATAAAAGTATCTATTAAAATTTCACCTTTACTATTTAATCCTCGTGCTAGTGATTTTAAAGTTCCAACTGGATCTGGTCTATGATATAAAACACCAAGCATAAAAATAAAATCAAATTTATGATTATAATATTCTAAATGTTCAACCCCCAACATTTCATAAACAATATCTGATTTCACAAAATGATTTATAAACTCAAATTGGTGTAAAGTCAAAGGTGATGGATCAAATCCCACTAATTTTTTTGGTTTATCTTCAAGCATTCTAAACATATAATAACCGTTGTTACAGCCAATATCTGCCACTATTTTATCTTTTAGATTAAAATGTGGTCGTATTAAATTATATTTAATATTGCTTTGCCATTCACTATCTATTTCTAAATCGAAAATTTTAAAAGGACCTTTTCTCCAAGGTATTAATGATTTTGCAGTTTGTAATATAATCTCTTGTTCTTCTTTTGTTAAATCTTCTTTAACTCCTACACTAAACCAATCACCATAATCTATAGATAAATTATCTTTTTTTATTTTAGAGGCAATTTGTAGTTGCAAATACCAAGGTTCAACATTTTTCCAAGTTCTACATTCGCTTTTTTTGTTTTGTAATATTTCTAAATTCATGTTGCAATTATAGATATTTAAGTCAAAATTCCATCTTAAATTAAGCAAAATTAACAAAAAAACAACCATTCATTAACTCAGGATTAACTTCTTATGAATATAATTCTTTGAATAAAAAAAATCAAAGGATATTTATTGAATCTTTCAAACGTCTTATTCTCTTTTAGGACAACATTAATTTTACTTGCTTTATTAGCAATGGGTGCTGGATATGCTACCTTTATAGAAAATGATTTTGGTACATCAACAGCTAGAGTTTTAGTTTATAACAATCTTTGGTATGAAGCAGTACTTGTTTTAACTACAATAAATTTAACAGGTATTATTTTCAAATTTAAAATGTGGAAAAACAAACCAAGATTTATTTTCCATACATCATTTGTTGTTATATTAATTGGTGCAGGAATAACTAGATACGCTGGTTATGAAGGTATTATGCAAATACCTGAGGGTAAAACAGTAAATCAAATGTCTTCTTTAGAACCATATTTACAAATTGATATTAATGACTCATTTCATAAAGAGTATCAAGTAGAATTTGCTGCTGCTACACTAAGAAAAGGTATGGATGCCAACGATAAGTCTGGTATCATAGAACTTATTTCACAAAAATTAAATAAATTTAACTACAATGTAAAATACAATGAAAAAGATTTAAACATTAAATATGTTGACTATACAGTAAGTAAAAAAGGTAAAGCTGAAATGGGTATTTTAACTGTTGAAATTAGCTTCAATGGAGAGACTCAAACAGTTAGATTACCAGGGAAAAGAGCTCAAGAAGGTGTTCCAAGAGAGCTTGTTTTTGGTGATACAAAAATCAAACTTGAATATGGTTCAAAAGTTGTTGGTATTCCTTTCTCTATTAAATTAAATGACTTCCAATTAGATAGATACCCAGGAAGTATGTCTCCTTCTTCTTATGCTTCTGAAGTTACAGTAATTAAACAAGATGGTGAAACTTATGATTACAGAATTTTTATGAATAGAACTATGCATGAAGGAAACTTCTTATTTTTCCAAAGTTCATATTTCCCTGATGAAACAGGAACAGTTCTTTCTGTTAATAATGACCCAGGAAAATGGCCAACTTATTTAGGATATTTCCTATTAACTTTAGGATTAATAATGAATTTTTTTGATAAAAAATCAAGATTCTGGAAATTAACAAAATTTGTTAGTTCTAGAAATTTAGCTTCAATTGCAATTGTTTGTACATTTTTATTTTCAACAAATTCACTTTTTGCTGCTGAAGAACCAGCTAATTCAACTAATATAAATGAATCAGCTCAAACTACTCAAATACTAGATTATTTAAATAAATACAAAGACGAATCAAAAGTAACTGCTGAAGATTTTGCAAAACTTGTAACACAAAGTAGTGGTGGAAGAATGAAACCATTATCTTCGCTTAATATGGAAATTATCCAAAAATTAAGTGGAAAATCAACTCTATTTGGAATGAATTCAGACCAATTAGTTTTAGGAATGCTAACTCGTCCTGATATTTGGAGTGATTTAAAAGTAATAAAAATTAAAACTCCAAAATTAAAAAAATTCTTAGGTGTTGATGAAAATGAGAAATATATCGCATTTTCTGAAGTATTTAAAGATGGGAAATATTTACTTTCAGGTGAAGCAGAAGCTGCTTTACAAGTAAAACCAATGGACAGAGGAACTTATGAAAAAGATATTATTCAATTAGATGAGAGATTAAATATTATCTATTCAGTATTTAATGGAACTTTATTTAATGTTTATCCAAAAGTTCAAGATGGTAGTGAAAAAGATAACAATAAATGGTATAACCCACTTGAAGCTATGCAAAATTTCAAAGGTGCTAATCAAACAGCAGTTGAAAGTATGACAAGAGGATTTATAAATTCAGTTGTTGATAATAATTGGACAGATGCAAATAACTATCTATCTATGATAACTATGTATCAACAAAAAGCAGGAAGTGCTGTAATACCTAGTGAAACTAAAATAAAAAATGAAATCTTATTTAATAAATTAGATATTTTCTTCAAAGTTACATTAGCTTATTTAGCACTTGGATTTATTATGTTAATCGTTGCATTTTTTGTAGTATTTAATCCAAAAATTCAACCTAAAAAAACAACTACTATATTTTTTACATTATTAGCTTTAGTATTTGCAGTTCATACATTTGGAATGGGATTTAGATGGTTTATTTCAGGTCATGCTCCATGGTCAGATACTTATGAATCACTATTATATATCTCTTGGTCAGCTGTATTTGCCGGTGTTATTTTCTTTAGAAAATCACTTCTTGCTTTAAGTGCTGCTGTTATTGTTGCTGCTATCTTTATGTTTACAGCTCACTTAACAGGAATAGACCCACAAATTACAAATCTAGTTCCAGTATTAAAATCATACTGGTTAACAATCCACGTTTCAATTTTAACTGCATCTTATGGATTCTTTGGACTTGGAGCAATTTTAGGATTTATGACTTTAATTATGTTCATTTTTAGAACAAATAGACCTCATATTGATGAAACAATAAAAACTGTTGTAGCAATTAATGAAATAGCTTTAATCATTGGATTAGCAGCAATTACTATTGGAAATTTCCTTGGTGGAGTTTGGGCTAATGAATCATGGGGAAGATATTGGGGATGGGATCCAAAAGAGACTTGGGCTTATGTATCAATTGTAGTTTATGCAATTGTTGTACACTTAAGATTTGTTAAACCATTATCAACACCTTTTGCTTTTGCAACAGCTTCATTATTAGCTTTCGCTTCAATATTAATGACATATTTTGGAGTTAACTTCTACCTATCAGGAATGCATTCTTATGCAACAGGTGACCCTGTTCCAATTCCTATGTGGGTTTATTATGTTATAACCTTAGTAATTGTTACAATTGCATTAGCTTATAGGAATAGAAATATTAAAGAAACACTTTAAAAAATTGAGGAACTAAATTATTTAGTTCCTCTAAAAATCATTTCCCTGCCCTATCCATAAAAACTGAACTCTTTTACGAAATTTAAATTCCTCTAAACTTTTATTAATGTATAATTAACAAATAGTTAATAAATACTCTCAGGAAATTAATGCAAGTTAACAGATTACATGACCTTATAAAACATACAAAAAATTTAAATGTTTTGTATGTAGAAGATAACATAGAAGTTCAAACCCAAACAGTGAAAATGTTAAAATCATTTTTTAATAGTATTTGTATAGCTGATAATGGAAAAATTGGTTTAGAACTATTTTTAGATAATAACTCATATCATATTATTATTACTGATATAAAAATGCCTGTGATTGATGGTTTATCTCTAATTGAAACCATAAGAAAAACAGATAAAAAAATCCCAATAATTGTTCTTTCTGCCCATGATGATAAAGAGTATTTCCTAAAAACAATAAATGCTGGAATTGATGGATATATTTTAAAACCTTACAATCTTGCACAAATAACAGAAACACTAACTAAGATAATTGAAAAATATGATTTTGAGAATATTTTAAAAGAGATAATTGAGCTTGATTTTGGATTTTCTTGGAATAGAAATATTAATCAATTATTAAAAGACAAGCAACTAATTAAATTATCTAAAAATGAGACTAAACTCTTTCAACTATTCATTAATAATAATGATTTAACAAAGAGTTATAGAGACATAGAAACATTTGTATTTGATTGTTATGAAAATGATATGAAAAAAATAAGAAATTTAATGTCACGACTTAAACTCAAACTAGATTATGACTTATTTGAAACTATCTATTCTCATGGTTACTCTTTAAAATATAAGCAGTAACTTTGAAAATCTTATTTCTCTTTTTTTGTTTTATTTTTATTAATTTAAATTTATTAAATGCAAATGATTTTACAAAAACTTTAACAAAAGAAGAGTTAGAATTTCTTCAAAAAAATCAACCTCTTAGACTTCATAATGAACAATATTGGCCACCATATAATTTTAATGAAGATGGTGTTCCAAAAGGTTTTGTAATAGATTATATGAATCTAATCTCTAGTAAATTAGATATTAAAATAAAGTATATTTCAGGTCCATCGTGGAATGAATTTATGGAGATGTTAAAAACTGATCAATTAGATGCAATAATAAATATTGCAAAAAATGATGAAAGAGAAAAATATTTTAATTTTACCAATGTTTATCATTCAGCAGCAAATGCGATTTATGTAAAAAAAGGAAATGAAAATCTTGATTCCCTAGAAAAACTCAAAGGTAAAACAATTGTTATGCCAAAAGGTTTTTTTGCTCAACAATATTTAGAACAATATTATCCAGAAATAAACCAAATACTTGTAAAAGACTCAGTTGAAGCATTAAGATTATTATCACTTGGAAAAGCAGATGCCACAATTGATAAAAAAAATGTATTAGATTATGTAATTTCTACTAAAAATATCTCCCTTGTTGTACCTACAAATTATGTTGATGATGATAAATTAATTAGTCACATTAGAGTTGCTACATCAAAAGATAAACCCTTATTAAACTCTATTTTAAATAAAGCTCAAAACTCAATAACAGATGAAGAGTTATTGAGTTTAAAAAGAAAATGGTTTGGCTCAAATGAAATAATTGATAAAAAAAAGTTTTTAACAAACAATGAAAAAGATTATCTTAAAAACAAATCTACCATTAAGATGTGTAATATTATAAATTTAAAACCAATAGAGTTTAAAGAAGATAATAAATTACAAGGAATTAATATTGATTTGTTAACACTTATATCAAATAAATTAGATATTAATATTGAACAAATTAATTCTAAAAATGAAAAAGAAGCAAAAGAGTATTTGGAAAATGGAACTTGTGACATTTTACCACTTATTTCAAAAGAGGATATAAAAAAAGATTTTCAGAATATTACACAGCCAATTCTTAGTTATAAACTAGCAATTATCACCCAAAGTGGCAAAGCAGTTATACAAGATATAGAAGAAATAATCCATAAAAAAATAGCTAAACAAAAAGATTCTGAATATATAAATATATTAAAAAAATCTTATCCAAATATTAATATTTATGAAACTAAAAATGATTATGAGACATTGGAAGCTGTTAATAGCAACAAAGTTAATTTTGCCATTGAGCCATTGCCTGTTGTTGCTTATTACACTTCAAAATATGCTTTAAACAATATATTTATTTCAAGATATACTGATATGCTTTTTGAAACAATTATTGCCACATCTAAAAATGATGATTTATTAATTAATATTTTAAATAAAACTATTCAAGAAATCAACTCAACTGAACAAACAATAATCTTTAATAAATGGACAAATATCTCAAGAAAAGAACCTTTTGATTATATTGTTTTATGGAAAATTTTATCTGTAATCTTGGTTATTATATGTGTTATTGCATATAGACAAATTATTTTATATAAACATAATCAAAAATTAAAAATTGCAAATAATGAAATTGCAAATAAAAATATACAAATTGCAAAACAAAAAGAACTTTTTGAAAAACTTTATAGTAAATCAGCTGATGGTGTTTTATTAATAAAAGATAAAAAAATAGTTGATTGTAATGAAGCTAGTTTAAAGATATTACAATATCCTAAAGATGAACTATTAGGAAAATTTCTCTCTAATATTTCACCAAAATTCCAACCCAACAATGAAAGTTCAATCATAAAAGCCACAAATAAAATTGATGAAGCTTTAAATAATGGGATTTCAAGTTTTGAATGGCTTCATATTAATAAACAAAATAAACCTCTATGGATTGAAGTTGTATTAACGTCTATTGAAATTGATAATAATCAAATGATTCATACAGTAATTAGAGATATAAATAAAAGAAAAGAGATGGAGCAAAAACTTGAGATTTTAACTTATACTTTAGAAGAGAGAGTAAAAGAAGAGATTAAGAAAAATCAAGAACAAACAAAACAATTAATCCAACAATCAAGACTTGCTCAAATGGGAGAAATGCTCTCTATGATTGCTCACCAATGGCGTCAACCACTAACAGCAATAAGTGCAACCACTAATAATTTACAATTAAAAATCTTACTTAATGAAGAGATTGATAATGATACTTTAAAAGATGAGTTAGAATTAATTACAAATTATTCTCAACATCTTTCTCTTACAATTGATGATTTTAGAAACTTTTTTAAACCAGATAAAGTAATAATGAGTTGTAAAATTGAAGATATTATAGAAAAATCAATAGATATAATAAAAACTTCTTTTGACTCAAAAAATATAAATGTAAAAACAAACTATAATTTTAATAGTGAAATATTCTCTTACACAAGTGAAATTCAGCAGGTTATATTAATAATTCTAAAAAATGCAGAAGATATTTTAATGGAAAATAATATTGAAAATAAACTAATTAAAATTAATACTTTTAGAAAAAAAGATTTTGCAATCATTCAAATAAAAGATAATGGTGGTGGAATTTCTACAGATATTATAAATAAAATTTTTGACCCATATTTTTCTACAAAAAAAGCAAAAGATGGCACAGGAATTGGTCTTTATATGAGTAAAATCATCATTGATGAACATTGTGCTGGAAATTTAAGTGTAAAAAACAGTAAAAAAGGTGCAATTTTTCAAATTAAATTACCACTTAGTATATGAAAAAGCATTTTTATATATAATACAAAAAATCAAAGGAATTTTATGAGTAATAATATAATAGAAATTTTTAAAACAATAACAGCGATACCAAGATGTTCAGGAACTCATCAACCATTTATTAACTACATGAAAGAAATATCAAAAGAGTTTGGATATTTATGTTTAGTTGATGAAACAAATAATATTTTATGTAAAAAAGAGAACTCAATTGCCCTACTAGCTTTTCAATCTCACTATGATATTGTTTGTTTAAGTGATAATTGTGTTCCTCAAATTGTTCAAGATGGGGATTTATTAAAAGCTCTTGATTCAACTCTTGGAAGTGATAATGGAATTGGATGTTCATATATGATTGCTTTAATGTCTGAGGGTTATGATGGTGAATTTTTATTTACAAGTGATGAAGAGATTGGTTTAATTGGAGCAAATAATTTAGCCTTACCTTTAAATGCTTCATATATGTTAAATCTTGATAGTGAAGAAGAAGGTGGAATTTGCATCGGTTGCGCTGGTGGAGTTGATATTTTTGGAACAAATTCAAATAAAAAAATAATTCCAAATACGCAGAATCTAGATTTATACGAAATAACAATAGGAAAACTTCAAGGTGGACACAGTGGTGTTGATATTGATAAAAATATTCCAAATGGTATAAAACTACTAGCAAAAACCATAAAAGAATGTAATGGTAAACTTCTTGATATAAATGGCGGTGAAAGAATCAACTCAATTCCTGTAAATGTAAAAGCAATTATCGCTACAAATAAAACTCCACAAGCTAGTCATGAAAATATGGTTATAAATAAAATAGATACAAAATCTGAACACTTAAATATCTACGATGACAAAATTATTGATTTTATCTATGACTTCCAAAATGGCGTAAGAGCTAAAAATGAAGAGTTAAATGTGGTTCAAACTTCAATAAATCTAGCAATCATAAAAACTGGAATAGATGAAATAAAAATAGAACTAAGTGGTCGTTCAATGGATAATGATGACTTAAAAAACCTAAAAGATGAAACAATCAAAATGCTAAAAGATTATAATTTTGAAGTTTCAACAAATGGAAAATATCCAGCATGGAAACCAGATATTAATGAATTTACATCAAAAGTTCTAGAAATCTACAAAGAGTTTACACCAACTGCATCATTAGAAGCAATCCACGCAGGATTAGAATGTGCAATATTCAAAGATAAATATCCACATATAAAAGTGGCTTCTATTGGACCAACAATCAATTTCCCTCACTCAAAAAAAGAGCAAACTTCTATAAAATCTGTGGAAAATGTGTATAAAATCGTTAAGAAAATTACTGAAGAATTAAAATAAGAGGAAAATAGATTTTCTATTTTTCTCTAGGTTTTCTGAATATCATAATTTTACATTTTTCAAGAGATATGATACAATACCACATAAAAAAATAAAGGAAAATTTAATATGGCATTATCAATTAAAAACGATAAAGTTATTACTATTGTTCCACCTAAAAAGCTTTCAAGTAATGAAAGAGATAAATTAGTGAATAC
>JBBRXF010000022.1:0-23797 GCA_038248665.1 Campylobacterales bacterium
ATAATACTGCCGGGTCCCCTGGTGGAAACGTAGGCCGCTGCCAGCTCTTGAGTTTTTTATTAAGCTTTTACCTATTTGAACTTCTTGTTCTTCTAGTTAAAAGCTTTTTTTTTAGCCCGCTTTTTTGGGTATTTTACTATTTGCTTATCCTTCTTAGCCTGCCTTTTTTGCTACAATTTTTAATACTACTTTTACTATAATCCTTTATTATTTTATTAAGGATATTTTTTGGAAAAACTTTATTATAGTTATGATTTATTTAAAAATGACACTCAGATTTTAGTTGATAAATGTAGAGATTTTGAACCAGAAATTTTACTTGCAATTGCAAGAGGTGGAGTAACTCTTTCTCATTTAATGGCACAGGCTTTGGACATACGAAATTTATTTACATTGAACTCTATACATTATGAAAAAGAAGAAAAATTAGATACTTTTAATATCTTTAATATTCCTGATTTAACTAATGCAAAGAAAGTATTGATTATCGATGATATTATTGATTCTGGTGAAACAATGAAAGAAATTTTATCTATTTTAAATGAAAAGTTTCCAAAAATAGAATTCAAAATAGCAACATTATTTTATAAAAGTACAGCTTTAATAAAACCAGATTTTTGTGTTAGAGAAGCTAATGAATGGATTGATTTTTTCTGGGAAGTAGATGTTAAATAAGAAATTACATTTATTTATGTATAATGAAAAAAATTAAAAATAGGCTATATAATGACTTTTATCGATTTTAAAAAATTACTTTTAGATGCGGAACTTAGTATTCCTAAATTTACTGAACTTATAAAAGTTAGTGAAAAAAATATTCAAGCTTACAAAAAGAAAAAAGAAGTACCTAATACAATAGCTTCACTTGCTGCATGTTTTGCAAAAATGAATAAAGATGGAGTTGATTTTAGAACACTTATTAGTGATTTAGAATTAGAGAAAAAAGAGAAAAAGGGTGCTGGTTTTTCTAAGAAGAAATCTTTAAAGGAAAAATCAAAGAAATAAAGTTTAATTTGATATACTTTCCAAAATTTTAAAAATTGGAAAATATATGATATTAAATAATAGAGTAAAAATATTTCTTGCAATTGCCTCTTTTATGATGGCATTAGGTGTTGCATTTGGTGCTTTTGGTGCCCATGCTTTAAAAGCTATTCTTGATGAATATATGTTAAAAATTTACAACACGGGTGTTCAATACCATTTTTATAACTCTTTAGGACTTTTTGCTGCTTCTTTTATATATGCTTTAAAACCAGAATCTAAAAAAATATATGTATCTTTATGGCTTATAATTATAGGTATGTGTATATTCTCTTTTTCTTTATATCTTTTAGCTATTTTATCAATGCCAATTCTGGGAGCAATTACTCCAATTGGTGGATCTATGCTTATTGTTGCTTGGCTTTTACTAACTTATGGGATATTAAAAGATTAAATGAAAAAATTTACAATTTTAGGTACTGGTTGGTTAGGTTTTGAACTTGCTCATCAGTTAAAAAATCAATTTAAAATAAAAGTTTCTGCTAGGAATGAAGAAAAATCTAATTTTTTTGAGAATTTTGGTTTTTCCTCTTTTGTTTTAAATGAATATGATTTCTCATTTTTAGATGAATTACTTGATACAGATTACCTTTTTATAAATTATCCTCCTTCAAAATTTGATGATTATCTAGGTTTTCTAGATAGAATTTATAAACATAGAAATATTAAAAATATTGAAAAAATCATATTTATTAGTTCAACTTCAATTTATCCAAATATTGAGAGTAATTTTGATGAAAATTTTATTATTAATGATTCAAGTTCAAAAATCGTATTTGATGCTGAAAAGTTTGTTGAAAATAAAAGTGATGTAATTTTCAGAGCTTCTGGACTCGTTGGTGGAAGTAGATATTTTGGTAAGAGATCTGCAAATAGAGTGGTTGAATTTCCTCAAAGTATAATTAATTTTGTTCATAGAAATGATGTTATTAATGCTACAAAATTTGTTATCGAAAAAGATATAAATGGAATATTTAACCTTTGCTCAAAAGAGCATCCAACAAAAAGGGATATTTATACTTTTAATTCAAAGAAATATGATTTTGAAATGCCAATATTTATTGATAACGAATCTTTTTTAAATAGAGTAATTGATGGTTCAAAAATAGAAAAATTAGGATTTGAATATAAGTATAATAATGTATTTGAGTTTTAAAAGATTAGTTTTTAACTAATCTTTTTTAGTGAGTGTTAAATGCTCTATCTCCAGCATCACCAAGACCTGGTCTAATATAATTGTTTTCATCTAATCTTTCATCAATTTGAGCAATAAAAATATCAACATCTGGATGTGCTTCTTGAACTTTCTTAACTCCAAAAGGTGAACCTAAAACATTTAGGCAAATAATTCTTTTTGGATTTTTGGATTTTAAATAATCAATTCCATCAATTAAAGAACCACCAGTTGCCACCATTGGGTCTAATAATAGAACAGTTTTATCTTTTAAATTTGGAATATTTTCATAAAATAGTTTGCTTTGAGATGTTTCTTCATCTCTTTTCATAGCTAAAAACCCACTTCTAGCATATGGCAAAGTTTTTAAAATACCCGTTAACATAGGTTCCCCAGCTCTTAAAATTGGTACTAATACTAATTTCTGTACTTCTATCATTTGAACATCAAGTGGACCTTGCCATGTGTTTATATTTTGAGTAACAGTTTCAAAATCACTTAATGCTTCTGAAGCTATGATTCTTGAAATCTCTTCAATTGTTAATCTAAATTCATTTGATGTTGTTCTCACATCTCTTAATCTATTTACAAGATGTTTTACAACAACATTTGTACTTTCTTTATACATAAGTAATCCTTTAAAATCTTATATTACTCAAAAATTGCTTATAAATTATATATAAATTAAATTTATTCAATATGTTATTTTGATAATATTCTGCAATAAAAAAATTAGAGGTAATTATGAAACCCACGGATTATAATTTTAGATTAAAAGATTCAATTTTAGGATTACAATTTTTATTTGTAGCCTTTGGTGCACTTATTTTAGTGCCAATATTAACAGGACTTGATCCAAATGTAGCTCTGTTTACAGCAGGAATTGGTACTTTAGTTTTCCAATTTGTAAATAGGTCTTGTGTTCCACCTATTTTTCTTGCATCTTCTTTTGCATTTATTGCTCCTATTTCTTATGGAGTTGCTACTTGGGGAATTCCAGCAACAATGTCTGGACTTGTTGCATCAGGATTTTTATATGTTCTTCTTAGTTTTTTAATTAGATTAAAAGGAGACAACTTTTTACACAAACTTTTGCCTTCTGTTGTTGTAGGACCCGTAATTATCTCTATTGGACTTATCTTATCTCCAGTTGCAGTTAATATGGCAATGGGAAAAACAGGTGATGGTTCAGTTGTTTTAATACCTTTTAATCAAGCAATTATTATTTCTATGGTTGCTTTATTTATTACTATTTTAGTTTCACTTCTTGGAAAAGGTATTTTTAAATTAATACCAATTTTATTAGGAATCACAGGAGGATATATCGTATCTTTATATTTTGGATTAGTTGATTTTTCTAGTGTTGCAAAAGCTTCTTGGGTTTCAATGCCAAATTTTGTTACACCTGAGTTTAATTGGCAAGCTATAGTTTATATTTTACCAATTGCAATTGCTCCTGCAATTGAGCATATTGGAGATATTTTAGCAATTTCAAATGTTACTAAACAAGATTATTTAAAAAAGCCAGGTTTGAAAAATACACTTTTAGGTGATGGATTAGCAACTTCTGTAGCTTGTCTTTTTGGAGGACCTCCCAATACTACATATTCTGAAGTTACAGGTGCTGTGACGGTTACAAAAGCTTATAATCCAGCTATTATGACTTGGGCTGCAATTTGTGCTATTTTATTAGCATTTGTTGGAAAATTGGGAGCAATTCTTGCAACTATTCCAGTTCCAGTTATGGGTGGAATTATGTTGTTACTTTTTGGAATTATTGCGACATTAGGAATTAGCACTTTATCAAGAGCAAATATTGATTTCTCATGTCCTAGAAATATGGCTATTGTTTCTATAATTTTAGTATTTTCTATTGGTGGTATGACATTTAATTTTGGTGGTGTTCCTTTTGCTGGTATTGGACTTGGAGCAATTGTTGGAATTATTTTAAATCTTGTTTTACCAAAAGCTTTATAAAAAAATGTTAAAATCTAATAAATCAATAAAATAATTAATTATTAAAAGGATAAAACTATGGCAGTAAAAGAACATCAATTTGACATCTCTGCAAAATTAGATATGCAAGAGATGAAAAATGCAGTTATTCAATCACAAAAAGAGATTGACACTAGATATGATTTTAAAGGTATTTCTAAAGAATTAGACTTAAATGTAGGAGCTAAAACTTTAACATTAATCTCATCAAGTGATAATAAAATAGATGCAATGAGAGATATTTTAATTTCAAAAATGAATAAAAGAGGAATATCAATAAATTCACTTGAAGAGTTGAAAAAAGAGGACTCAAGTGGTGGAAATAGAAAATATTCATACAAAATTATTGATAGTATTGAAAAAGATGAAGCAAAAAGAATTCAAACAGAAATAAAAAATCTAAAATTAAAAGTAACAGCTGCTAATCAAGGTGATGAAATTAGAGTTACTGGAAAAAATATTGATGATTTACAAGCTATTATGAAACATTTAAAATCACTTGATTTTAAAGCTCCTTTAGTATTTGATAATTTTAAATAAAATATACACAGCTAGTAAACAAACTTTCATTATAATTAAACATCTATATATTAGGATTTTTATATGAAAGTTTTATTGCTAGAAGATGATGTAGCTTTAAGTGATTTGTTAAATGAACATTTGATTGATAAAGGTTTTGATGTAACCTTATGTACAAATGGTCAAGATGCTTTAGAAGCTTTGATTGAGCAAAAATTTGATATTGCACTACTTGATATTAATACTCCACAAATCAGTGGAATTGATGTTTTAAAAACAATTAGAAAAGAGTATAAAAATAATACTCCAACAATAATTTTAACAGCTTATCAAGATACAAAACATTTAAAAGAGTCTTTTGAAAGTGGAGTTGATGATTATATAAAAAAACCTTTTGATTTAGAAGAACTTGACCAAAGGATTTTAAAACTTTGTAGACAGTTTTTTATTGAACAAGAGGATAAAATAAAAATTGATGAAACTCTATTTTTTGAACCACAAACTTGCCAAATTTTTAAATCAACTGAAATCATTAGTATTGCTCAAAAAGAGAGAGATATTTTAAAATATTTTTGCACACATAAAAATAGAGTAATTTCAAGTGATGAGTTATTACAAAATATTTGGGCTTATGATGAGATGCCAACGGATGCAACTATTAGGGTTTATATAAAGAATCTTAGAGAAATAATTGGAAAAGAAAAAATTACAACAATACGCTCAATAGGATATAAATTTGAATAGTGATGAAAAAAAAGCTCTTAGAAATTTTTTATTTATATATGTAACTTCAACGCTATTTTTGGTTAGTGTTATTTTGTATATTTATTATGGAAATGAGCTAAAAATGGCTCGTGAAACTTGTAATATGGAATTAAAAAATGCTTCAATGCAAATAAAAGCAGATATTTTAGATAAGTATATGAAAAAGAAAGAGTTCATACCTCAAAAGTTACAAAAAGATAATATCAGATATGCACTTTTAGATAAAGATAAAAGAGTTATTTTTTCAGATTTAGATAAAACATATGAAATTGATTTTTCAAAGATTTTATATGAAAATAGTTCTTATAACTATTTTATTACAACAATTGATGAAGAAAATATTGCAATCAAATATATAGTAATGGAAAGTTGTCAAGTTGCAAGTGATAAGAATAATATAAAAGTTTTAATTGCAATTAAATTGATAATAAGTTCTCTTTTTATAGCTTGTATTGGATATTTATTATCGAGAATTTTATTGAATCCCGCAAGAAAAAGAGTTGAATCAATGGATAAATTTATTAAAGATTCAGCTCATGAACTAAATACTCCAATTTCTGTTTTAATGACTTCTGTTTCTATGTTGAAAAGTGGAAAGAATCCAGAAAAGATGATGAAATATATATTAAGTAGTTCTAAACAAATCTCTCAAATATATAATGATATTCATTTTTCAGCATTTAATGAAATAAATGAAGATGTTTTTGAAGAGTTTGATTTAAAAGATTTAGTAGGAGAAAGTTCAGATTATTTTAATGATATTTCTATTACAAAAAATATTAAAATAAATTCAAATCTTTCTAATTGTTTTATAAAAATGGATAGAACAAAAACTCAAAAATTAGTTAATAATTTAATTTCAAATGCAATTAAATATAGTTATAAAGATTCAAATATTGAAGTTACTTTAGAAAAAAATATTTTATCTGTAAAAGATTTTGGAATAGGAATAAGTAAAGAAGAACAAGAAGAGATTTTTAAAAGATATAAAAGAGGAAATAATAATGAAGGTGGTTTTGGAATAGGTTTAGATATAGTAAAAAGAATTTGTAATGAATATAATTTACTTTTAAATTTAAAATCGCAAACCGCTAAAGAGACAATATTTAGTGTGGATTTTTCTTCAATAGTAAATAAAAAGTAAATTGAATTAATTTTTTGTTAGAATACGAAAAAATTATAAAGATATTAAATGATAAATGTGATTGAAGATTTAGAAATTAGCGAATTAAAAGATACAAAATTTATTCATCCTGTAAAAGTTACATATAATCAAAATGGAAAAAGCAGAACTTGGGAAGCAGTTAAAAGCCATAATAGTGTTGCAATACTTTTATATCATACACAAAAAAATGCTTTTTTACTTGTAAAACAGTTTCGAGTACCAGTTTTTTTAAATGATAATTCTAAAACTTTTACATATGAATTGTGTGCTGGTTTAGTCGATAAAGATAAATCATTAGAAGAGATAGCACAAGAAGAGATAGATGAAGAGTGCGGTTATCATGTGAAGTTAAATGATATTTTAAAAATAACTTCATTTTATACAAATGTTGGAATTAGTGGTGCTTGTCAACATCTATTTTTTGCTAAAATTGATGAATCAATGAGAATTCATGATGGTGGTGGCATTAACGATGAACAAATCGAACTTTCATTTTTACCGATAGAACAAAGTGATGAGTTTATTTTTGATGAGTCAAAGGCAAAAACACCAGGCTTAATGTTTGCTTTTTATTGGTTTTTAAAAAATAGTGATAAATTAGGGTTTAAATGAGAAATATATTTTTAATTTTATTGTTTGTATATTCATTTTCTTATGCTGCAAATGAAGAAGAGAATCAACAACCTGAATTAAGAGAGTTAGAACAAAAAACAATAGAGCCAAAACCACAACAAGATCAATTAGATATAAATAACTCTTTTATTACAAAATATGAATATGGAAAAATGCTTTATAATAATCCAAGGGGAATAGGGTGTAACTCTTGTCATGGAAATGATGCAAGGGGTAGAAAAATGGTTGATTTTAAACAACAACTATTAGATAAAAAAGTTTATAATTGTAGTTTAGTTATTCCAGATATTAAAAATATTGATTATGAAACTTTTTCAACAAAAGTAAACTCTAAAAAAAACACAAATTTAAAATTTGAAAAAGAACAAGTTTGTGAAAAGTTGATACATTACGCAAATGTGATGCCTACATACTTTTTGGTTGAAGAAGAGATAGAAGCTATTTTTTATTATATACAAAATATAAAATAGCCTAAGCTATTTTATCTAGAAAAAGCAATTCCAAGGCCTACTTTATTTACTTCTCTATCGTAATCAATTAAACTATTTCCATAACCTGAAAATATTTGAAATAATCCATATGAATCATGTGTAGATAAAAATTCAGGTAAGGGGAAAGTCCAGTTTAATTCAGCTGCACCTTTATTTGCATCTTCAAATTTAAGATTATTTCGTAAGGCTAATTCAAAGGTATGTTTTTTATAAGCATATAAAAAAGTTAAATCACCATTTCCATAATAATCTTCAATATCTGGATTATCATCATCTGTACCATTTTCTGGAATTCTATACCAAACTTTTGGGATTATAAAAAGATTTGATAATTGAAAATAACCTTCTAAATATACTCTATTCCATGATCTTGATAATTCATCATTTTTCCCATTTGAAACATGGTTAAGGGCAACTTTATATCCTTTTAATTTGCTTGTACTTTTGTATGGAAATTGGATAAATATTTCTGGTTCATAATTTGTCTCTCTAAAAGGTGAAGAGTGTTCTACCGTTTGCCAAAATGATTTTTGAGTATATGCAGCACTTATTGATTCATTTAATCCAAAGAAATTATAAGATATAGGTTTTTCAACACTTATTTGAAATGCAGTTTCAAAAGAACTTCTATCTTCCGATTGATTAAAATCATATGTTGCAGGTAATAGATAATTTTTTTTATAAGGGTAAAGGCTAAAATCGCCAGTAATTAGTTGTTTTAAATTTTCATCGGTTTCTTTATCATTTACTTTGTCAATTTGATTCTGATAAAAGGCTTTTTTCATATTTGTGAAAGATTCTACTTTATGATCATCATCTTTTGATAGATCAAGTATATATTTATCTTCTTTTGAAGTATTTAAATCGGCTACTTTTTTATATAAAAGCATTGCTTCTTTATAATTTCCTTGATTTTCTAAATCTCGAGCTTCTTTATAGAGTTTATCTATACTTTCACCAAAACAAAAAGTACATAAAAGTAAGGGTAAAAATTTTTTCATGTTTCACCAATTTATTTTTTGTGCATTTTACATCAAAAAATATTATATGTATATTTTTATACTTTATAAAAGAGTTTAAATGATATAATCGACCAAAATTTAGAAAAAAAGGTTAGAAAAAGATGCTAGTAGCACCTTCTATATTATCAGCTGATTTTGGAAATCTTGCAAGTGAAATAAAAGCAATTTGTGATGGTGGATGTGATTTAATTCATGTGGATGTAATGGATGGACATTTTGTTCCTAATATGACAATTGGACCAGTTGTTGTAAATCCAGTTGCTAAAGTTGCAACAAAACCCCTTGATATTCATTTAATGGTAGAAGATAATACATTTTTTGTAGAATTGTTTGCTCCCTGTAAACCAGAATACATCTCTTTTCATATAGAAAGTGAAAATCATCCCCATAGACTTATCCAAAAAATTAGAGATTATGGAATCAAACCTGCAATTGTTTTAAATCCTCACACTCCACCTGAAGCTATTGAATATTTACTAGAAGATTTAGATATGGTTTTATTAATGTCAGTAAATCCAGGTTTTGGTGGACAAAAATTTATTCCATCTGTTATTGAAAAAGCTAAAAAATTAAAAGAGTTAATAAATAAAAAAAATCCAAACTGTCTGATTGAAGTAGATGGTGGAGTAAATGATAAGAATATTCATGAATTAAAAGAAGCTGGTGTTGATGTTGTTGTTGCTGGATCTTATGTGTTTGGAAACTCTGATTATTCAAAAGCTATAAAAAGTCTGCAGGTTTAAAAATGAGAGTAAAAATTTGTGGAATTACTAACTTACAAGATGCACTTGATGCAGTAAATTCTGGAGCAAATGCTTTAGGTTTTGTTTTTTATGCTAATTCACCAAGATATATTACACCTTTAAAAGCTAAAGAAATAGTTGAAAAACTGCCTCCTTTTGTTCAAGCTGTTGGACTTTTTGTAAATGAAAATGAAAATTTTATAAATGAAATTTGTAATGAGTCAAAAATGCAATTAGCACAAATTATAGATGATAATGAGATATTGAATTATGAGTTACTTACTACTAAATATATAAAAGTAATAAGAGCAAAATCACAAAAAGATTTAAAAAATCTAAATAAGGATTATTATTTAGTAGATGCTTTTGTAGATGGTTTTGGAGGTGAAGGCAAAAGAGTAGCTTTGGAATGGTTTGAAGATATGGATTGTTCTAGATTTATTCTTGCTGGTGGTTTAACTTCAAATAATTTAAAAGAGATAAATGGTTATGGTTTTTTTGGTGTTGATGTAAGTAGCGGAGTTGAAGAGAGTAAAGGGAAAAAGTCTAAACAAAAAATGATAGATTTTGTAAAAGAGGCAAATGAAATCAAATAAAAGGATAATTCCTAAACCTCAGTTTAAATTCCAAAATATTTTACAAAGGTTATTAAAAGAACCAATTTTATATACAGAATTTTTAGAATTATTAAAAGAGGCATCAGATACTTTTTATGAAACTCCAGAGCTTGAATTTGAATTACTTTTATCAAATGGTTTACCTTTAGAGTTTGATGGAGATTTTGTTTTTCTAAAAACTACAAAAACTCCAATTAGTGAACAAACTTTTTGTATTGTTGATATTGAGACAAATGGTGGAAGTGCAAAAAAAGGTTATCAGATTATTGAGTTAGGTGCTGTAAAATATAAAAATGGTCAGATAGTTGGAAAATTTGAATCTTTAGTTTATGCAAAAGAGATACCTCAATATGTTCAAGAAGTCACAAAAATAAATCTTAAAATGCTTGAAAATGCTCCAAGACTTGAAAAAGTATTACAAGAGTTTAAACTATTTTTAGAAGATGATGTTTTTGTGGCCCATGATATAAAATTTGATTATACTTTTATTTCTGATTCTTTTGAAAAGTTTCATTTAGGGAAACTCTTAAATAGAAAAATCTGTTCAATTGATTTAGCAAAAAGAACAATTGAATCTGAAAAATATGGTTTGAGTTTTTTAAAAGAACTGCTTAATATTGAAGTTGATAATCACCATAGAGCTTATTATGATGCTTTAACAACAACAATTGTTTTTGAAAAGAGTTTATCAAATATTGATAGTTCAAAAATAAAAACAGTTGAAGATTTAATATCATTCTCAAAAAGTGATAATGTAATAAATAATCAAAATAAAAAAGATAATAAAAATGTTTAGTCAAGAAAATTATATAGAAGTTCTTAGTTTTGCTGCACTTGCTCATGGTGAGCAAAAAACTCCAAAAGGATTGCCATATCTTGCCCATATAACATGTGTAGCAATGGAAGTAATTAATGCTTGTGAAAAGTCATCCTTAGATGAAGAACAAGCTAATTTAGCCATATCTTGTGCCTTATTACATGATGTTATTGAAGATACAAATATTACTTATGATGAGTTATATGTTAAGTTTGGAGAAAAAGTAGCCAATGGAGTTGAAGCTTTAACAAAAGATAAAACAAAAGAATCAAAACAAGAACAAATGAGAGATAGTATTGAAAGATTACTTGCTCAACCTTATGAAGTTCAGATGGTTAAATTAGCTGATAGGATTACAAATTTAGGAACTCCTCCAAAACATTGGAATAGTGAGAAAATGAAAAAATATCAAAAAGAGGCAAGTCTTATTTTATCTTGTTTAGGAAATTCGAATATTTATTTAGCAGAAAGATTAAAAGAGAAGATAGAAAATTATAATAAGTATATTGAATAAAAATTAGAAAGTAAAAACTCAAAAGGTCCGTAAAGACCTTTTGATATTTTATTAAGCGTTTGCTGCTTCTTGTGCGTATTTAAGACCTAAATCAAATGCTTTATTATTAATCGCATGTACTTTTTCAGGTACTTTTGAAAGCATTGTAGCTCTTAATACATCATTAGATACAGTTTCCCCTGTAAAGTAGTTAGCCATAGCTAATGCTAAAACTGATTGAGTAATAACATTTCCTACTTCTTCTTTTGCAATAGTAATAATTGGAATCTCATAGATTTTCCATTTCTTTCTATCTTCATCAGATGGAGTAACTAAGTTTGGTTCAACAACTATAACTCCACCTTCTTTTACACCATTTTTAAATTGGTTATAAGAGATTTGTGCAACTGATAACATGAAATCAATTTCACCATCATTTGCATAAGGATATAAAATCTCATCATCTTGAAGAGTAATATCAACAACAGTTGGTCCACCTCTTACTTGAGATGTATAAGTAGCAGTTTTTAAACCATAACCACCATCTTTGATTTTTGCAGCTGCAAAAATTGAACCTGCAAGAAGTACACCTTGTCCACCAACACCTGTAAATCTCATTAATGTTTTATTTGTTGCCATGTGTATCTCCTTATAATTGAACCATAGTTTTATTTTTATGAGCTTCTTTTACTTTTTCATAAGCTTCACAATATTCCATTGCTTCAGTATCATGTTTTAAGATACCAGTAGGGAAAATACCTTTTTGTTCTTCTGGTTCTAATTTATCAAATTTAGCTTTAGCCATAGAAATAGAATCAATCCACTCTAAGTTTGCCATAGCAGTTGCCATTTTATTTTTTCTTCCTAAGTTAACGTGACAGTTAGAGAATACTTCAATAAATGAGAAACCTTTATGTTCAAAAGCTTTAACTAAAACTCTTTCAAGTTTTTTAGGATCAAGCATAGTTTCTCTTGCAACAAAAGATGCCCCTGCCGCTTCAACTAATTTACAAGCATCAAAAGTAGGGTCAATATTTCCTCTACTCATTGTAACTGTCCACATACCTTGAGGAGTAGTTGGAGAAGTTTGAGAGTTTGTTAATCCATAAATGAAGTTATTGATAATAATATAATTTAAGTCAATATTTCTTCTTGAAGCATGAATTGTATGATTTCCACCAATTGCAAGACCATCACCATCTCCACCAACAACAATAACTTTTTTATCTGGGTTTGCTAATTTAACACCAGTTGCATAAGCTAAAGTTCTTCCGTGTGTTGTGTGAATAGTGTTACAGTTAATATATGAAGAGAATCTTCCAGAACATCCGATTCCTGAAACAACACAAACATCATCCATATTCCAACCAAGTTTCTCTATGGCTCTAATTACAGATTTTAAAATAACTCCATCACCACATCCCCAACACCATAGTGTTGGCATTTTATCTGTTCTTAAATATTCATCATAATTAAAAGCCATAATTACATTCCTTTCACTTTTTCAATAATTTCTAGTGGAGATAATGGTCTTCCATTTGCTTTGAATAATGTATCAAAATTAGATCTTCCAGATACTCTTTGTACTTCTTCAACAAATTGACCCATATTTAACTCAGCAACTAATACTTTGTCAAATCTATCCATTAACTCTTTAATTCTTTTTGCTGGACTTGGCCAAATTGTTAATGGTCTAAACATTCCAACTTTGATACCTTCTTTTCTTAATCTATTGATAGCTTCAGTTACACCTAATGAAACAGAACCATAAGCAATAATCATAATATCAGCATCTTCTAACATATACTCTTCATTTAATTCTAATTCATCTAAGTGAGCATCAACTTTATTGAATAATCTTTTCATTAAAGCATCACACATATCAGCATCTTCAGTTGGGTGACCTGTTGGCCCATGGTGAAGACCAGTAAAGTGGTATCTATAACCTTCAAACATTGGATTTAATACTGCTGGTTCGTCAGCTCCAACACCATAAGGTTTATAATCTTTTTTATCTCCATCAAATCTTTTTCTAGAGATTTTTCCTGTTTGAACTTCTTCTAAATCAGGTAAAATTGCTTTTCCACTCATGTGACCAATTGTTTCATCTAATAAAACAAATACTGGTTGCATAAATCTATCTGCTAAGTTAAATGCTCTTACAGTTTCAGTGTAACATTCTCTTAAATTTCCAGGAACTAAAGTAATTGATTTTACATCTCCATGAGTTGGATTTTTAGCTTGTAAAATATCACCTTGTGCAACTCTTGTTGGAAGACCAGTTGATGGACCACCTCTCATAACATTTACTACAACTAAAGGAACTTCAGAAATATATCCAACACCTAAGTTTTCTGCTTTTAAAGAAATACCAGGTCCAGAAGTTGCAGTCATTGATCTTTTCCCAGACATTGCAGCACCAATTGCTGTACAAATACCTGCTATTTCATCTTCCATTTGAATACATGCATGTCCTCTAGCTGGTAATGCAGAAGAAAGTACGTGCATTACTTCACTTGAAGGAGTAATAGGGTATCCACCAAAAAACTCACAATCAGCGTCAATCGCAGCTTTTGCTGCTAATTCATTACCAGTTGAAATTATTTCTCTTGCCATTAATTCTCCTTACGCCTCTAGTTCTCTATAATTATTTTTTATAACCGCTTCTCTTCTCTCTTTTGCTTCTTCTGTAAGTTTTGCAAATTTGAACTCTTTTTTATCAGCAACATAAATCGCGAAATCAGGACATGATAATTCGCAATCAGTACAACCAATACATGATTCTGGGTGAACAACTTTAATCATTGAACCTAAAGTAGAATGAACTTCTTGTCTCATAGCAAGTACGCCAGCGGGACAAACTGAAACACACTTATCACATGCTTTACATCTAGCTTCGTCAACCCAAACCGGAGTATTTGCAGGAGCTTCCATATTAGACATAATTTCTCCTTAAATTATTTTAATATCAATACTTGAATAAACTCAATATATTATCGTCAAATAATAGCCTATAATACTATTATTGGATATTTAATCTTTGCAATTTATAAGTTGAATTTTACTCTTGTTACATTTTGCTACAAGAAAATAAGGTTATTTTAAATGGAATTATAAACTATGTTTAAGCTTAAAATAATTATTTAGTTTTTATATGGAAGTCTTAGCTAATAATTTAATTAAAACTCAGATTTATTTTACTTAGATATAATTATATTAAATTAAAGAAGGATTGTTTTTGGTTTTATATCAGCCAACAAATGGCTATTGTTATAATAGTGATACACATTTTTTATATAACTTTATTATTGAGAATTTTAAAAAATATAAGAATATCAAAGGTGAACTACTAGACATTGGAAGTGGTAGTGGAATATTAGGTCTGTTGGTTGCAAAAGAGTTTGAGAAGTTAAGACTTAATCAATGTGAAATACAAAAAATGTTTCAATTTTTCTCAAAAAAGAATTCTATTACAAATAATATAGATTCAAATTTATACGAAGGTTCTTTTTCTAATATTGAATTTGATAAAAGATTCGATATCTGTGTTTCAAATCCACCTTTTTATCATAGTGATGTAATAAAAAGTGACAATGAAAGTTTGAAAATTGCTAGATATAATGATTCTTTGCCACTTGAAGAGTTTATAAAAAAAACTGCATCCATTTTAAATAGTGAAGGGAAGTTCTTTTTTTGTTATGATGTAAAACAGATTAATCAAATATTATTGTTGTTAAATAAATATAAATTTAATTTAGAAGCTTTACAGTTTGTTCATCCAAAAGTTTCAAAAGATGCAACTTTGATTTTAGTTTATGCAAAAAGAAACTCTAAATCTTTAACAAAAATATTAAAACCTTTAGTGGTTTTTGATGAAAAGAATGAGTTCAGTTCAGAAGTTCAAGAGATATATAAAAAATCTTCGACACATAGTATAAAGGTTGATATTGAGTAGTTTAGTTAAAAAAGATGGGTTTAATTTTGCCTTTGAGCCAAGTGGTTGTGATAGTTGCAAAGGTAATTGTTGCATTGGTGAAAGTGGATATATTTGGATAAATTCACAAGAAATAGAAGCATTAGCCTTATATAAGAAAATTTCTAGTGAAGATTTAAAAAAAAGATATTTAAATAAAATCGCATATAAATACAGTATAAAAGAGATACAATTAGCACCAAATAACTATGCTTGTTGTTTCTTTGATTTGGATAAACGACAATGTTCTATTTATGATGCAAGACCAAATCAATGTAGGACTTTCCCTTTTTGGGATTATTTTAAAGAAAATGAAGAAGAGGTTTACAAAGAGTGCCCAGCTATAAAAAATCTTTAGTCCTTTGTTTCTTATTATTACTTTTTAATGGGTGTAGTAATAAAACATTAGATTTAGAAAAAAAAGAACCAGAAAAAACAGAATTTGTTAAAGTAAAAACTAAAAATTTTGAATCAGAGAATCAATATATAATTTTAGCATTAGAATCAGAAAATCAAAGAATGTATTATGATGCGAGAGATTTATATTTTAAGTTATTTGAACAAACAAACAATTATGAATATTTAGTAAAATATTTAGCAATATCTACTAATTTAAAAGATTACGAATTAGTAAAAGTAAATGCTATGAAATATTATATAGATAATATAAAACAAGAAGAGATTATTTTAAGACTATATACTTTTGCACTGTTTAAATTAGGTGAGTCTGTTGAGGCTTTAAAAAGTGGTGAAAAATTAGTAACTTTGTTTAAAAATGATGTAAATTATGAAGTTTTAGGAACAATTTATCTACAACAAAAAAATTATCTAAAAGCGTATGAATTTTTTGATAAAGCTTATACTATAAATAAATCACCGAATACTTTTCTTAATTTAACAAATATTCAATATTACAATTTAGAACAAAAAAATGAAGCAATTACTAAACTTGAAGAGTATATTAAATCAAATGGATATGATTTTAATCTATCTATTCAACTTTTGTCTTTTTATGAAAAAGAGCAAAAAACTGAAAAATTAGTTCCTTTTCTAAAAGAGATGTATTTTGATTATAAAAAAAATAATGAACTATTAATGTTAGGTAAAACAAAACTTTTATTAGTAAAATATATTGCAAAAGATAATGTTGGAAATGCAATTGAGTTTTTAGAACAAAATAATGAAGAAGATGATATTTTATTAAACTTATATAAGATAACAAATCAACCACAAAAAGCCTATGATTTATTAGATAGATTATATAAAAAATCTAATAATTTAGATTATCTTGCTCAACAAGCGATTCTTGAGTTTGAAATGGCAGAAGACAAAACTAAAGTATTAAATGATGTTGTTATAAAATTTGAAAAAGTTTTAGAAACTGAAAGTAATCATGTTTATGAAAATTATTTAGCTTATATATTAATAGATTTTAATATAAGTGCCCAAAGAGGTGTAACCCTTGTACAAAAAGCATTAATAGTTGAGCCTAATAATATGGCTTATATTGATACTTTAGCATGGGGTCAATATAAACTAAAAAATTGTAAAGAAGCTTATAAACAAATGAAAAGAGTTGTTGACGAAATTGGCTTAAATGACGAAGAGATAAAATTACATTGGGAAAAAATTAAGGAGTGTAAAAAGTGATTTTAGATGAGATTATAGAGAAAACAAAACAAGATTTAGAGATTAGAAAAAAAGAGATAACATTGGATTTATTAGGAAGAACTTTATCTTCAAATCCATACGCGCCAAGGGATGTAAAACCTTTTTTAAGATCTACAAAAGAAGAGCCAATTAGAATTATTGCTGAGGTTAAGAAAGCAAGTCCTAGTAAAGGAATTATAAAAGAGGATTTTGATCCAATTTTGATTGCACAAGCTTATAGTAATAGTGGAGCAAATGCAATTTCAGTTTTAACTGAACCTCACTATTTTCAAGGAAATTTAGAGTATTTAACTCAAATTAGAAGATTTGTGCCAACACCACTTCTAAGAAAAGATTTTATTGTTGATAAATATCAAATTGTTGAAGCTTTAGTTTATGGAGCTGATTTTATTTTACTTATTGCAAAAGCACTTGGAACTAAAGAGTTAAAAGAACTTTATGATTATGCAATTCATTTAGGACTTGAAGTTTTAGTTGAAATTCACGATAAAGAAGACTTAACAAAAGCTATAAAATGTGGAGCTACGATTATTGGAATAAATCATAGAAATCTTGATACTTTTGAAATGGATATGACTTTATGTGATAAATTAATTCCATTAATTCCAAATGGAAAAATTATTGTTGCTGAATCAGGTGTTTCTGATATTGAAGTAATAAAAAGATTAAACTCAATTGGAGCAGATGCCTTTTTAATTGGTGAGCATTTTATGAGAGTTCCTAGTATTGAAGATGAATTAAAAAAATTTAAAAATGCTCTTTTATAAAAACATTTTTTATTTCAACTTTTACAATAAAATTATAAAGGTTATGTAAATGTCCAAAAGTGTTAAAGCTGCATTACTTGCAAATGGTCTTATTGCCATAGCAAAAGGTATTGCAGCATTTTTTACAGGTTCTGCATCTATGATGGCTGAAGCCATTCATAGTACAGCAGATTGTGGAAATCAAATTTTAGTTTTAGTTGGACAACATCAATCAAGAAGAGGAAAATCAGAAGCCCATGCTTTTGGTCAAGGAAAAGCAAACTTCTTTTGGTCTTTTGTAGTGGCTGTGGTTCTATTTTTATTAGGAGGATTATTTTCTATTTATGAAGGAATTCACAAAATAATGGATCCTCAAGAAATTCAATATCCTTGGCTTATTGTTGCAATTATTATTTTTGCTATTATTTTAGAAGGTGGAGCATTAAGAATTGCTTTAAAAGAGAGTAATTCTAAATTAAAAGATATATTCAAAACAATAGAAAAAAGTTCTTCATCACATATTTTAGTAGTTTTAATAGAAGATTCAGGAGCTATATTAGGTTTAGTTATTTTAGGTATAGGCTTAGGACTTTCTTTATTTGTTCATCCTATTTTTGATGGAATTGCTGCACTTATGATTGGATTATTACTTCTTTCTTTATCTACAATTTTATTTATAGAATTAAAAAAACTAATTGTTGGTGAGAGTTTAGATAGAGAAACTATAAAACAGATTAAAAATTTAGTAAAAGAAGAATCACATGTATTAGTTCATATAAATTCTGTTAGAAGTATGTTTATAGGTTCTGATGAGGTTTTGTTAATAATTTCAATGAATGTAAAAGATGATAAAACTGGTTGTGAAATAGAACAAGATATAAAAGAGTTAAAAAACAAAATTCAAAAAACTTTTAATCAACATAAACTTGAAATTTATATTGATGTATTTGAATTCTAATCTATATAATTTTTAAAAATTATACTCTTTTAAATAGATTTTTATTTTAGGTATATTATCTTTTCTACAAACCAAACAAGTTGGTATATTTGCCAGCTGTTTTGGCAAATTTATTATTTTTAAATCGTCTTCATATTTTAGTTTTTTTACTATGCTTAAGGGTAAAAAGCTTTTTCCCATTCCCGCTTTTACACAACCTAAAATAGTTTCATAATTTCCAAATTCCAAATTTTTAAAATTCTCATCTGAAAACTCTTTTAGATAATTTTGTCCAAATTCATTATATGCACAACCATTTTTAAAAGATAAAAAAACATTTGGTGTATTTTCATTTTTTGGTTCTACTAAAACAATCTCTTCATCAATTTTATTTAAAACAACTAAATCCTCATGTTTTGGCTCACCACTCATAAATGCAATATCTACTTTATAATCGAGTAACTCTTTAGTGATTTCTCTTGTGGTATTTGTGATTAATTCTAAACTCATATTTGGAAAATCACTATGAAGTTGAAGTAAAAAAGGAACAATTCTTGTTGATGCATTTGATTCAGTTGAGCCAACAATTAGATGCTCTTGATTATCAATATTTTTCATATCATAGGTTGCTTGTTTAACTTTTTTTACAATTTCAACAGCATAAGGATAGAGTTTTTCGCCTTCTTTACTTAATATTACACCTTTTGGAACTCTATGAAATAGGGCAAATCCCAAAGACTTTTCCAGTTGTTTTATTCTTGAAGTTACGTTTGATTGGGCGAATTCTAGATTATTTGCTGCTTTTGTGATACTTTTCTCACGGGCAACTTCAACAAAAACTTTTAGTAAATTTGAATCCATATCTCTTTTCCTTATATCATTAATCATGATTTAGTATTTGACTTAATATCATTAATAGTGATATTATACTGAAATACTAAGGAGAGAGAGTATGCAAAAGATAAATTTATTAGACAAAAATTCAAATGTAGCTATTTTGCTTGCAGGAATTATCGCACTAATTATTGGTGTGGGAGTTGCAAGATTTGTTTTTACATCATTATTGCCTCCAATGCTTGAGAATTATTTAACTATTAGTTTCGCAGGAGTTTTAGCTTCTATTAATTATGTTGGATATTTAGCGGGTTCAATTTTCGCTGTTTTTATAAAAGATATAAATGCTAAAGTAAAATTTTTTAGATTAGGTATGTTTTTAGCAGTTTTAACTACCCTAATACTTGGAGTTACAACTTCTGAGACAATGTGGATAATATCAAGAGTTCTTGCAGGATTTGGGGCTGCTATGGCTTTGGTTGTAGGTTCTGCAATTGTAATGAATAAACTTAATATTCAAAATAAAACAAAAGCTATGGGAATACATTTTTCTGGAATTGGTTTTTCTATTTTAGTGAGTGACATAATAGTAAGAATTGTATTTCATTTTAATGGAACATGGCAGTTTGCTTGGGTTGTTTTAGCACTTTTTGCTTTTGTGTTGTCATTTTATTCTATGTACATTTTGTCATATGATAAAGAGGTAAAACAAAATAGTGTAAAACATCATATTGATAAATCTCTATTTTCGCCTTTTGTTATAATTTTAATTATGGCATATTTTTGTGAAGGTGTTGGAATGGTTGTTCAAGGAACTTTTTTACCTGATATTATAAATTCATTAAAAGGACTTGAGGGATTTGGAAGTTTTACATGGACTTTAGTTGGACTTGCTGGAATTCCATCTTGTATAGTTTGGATGATGTTAGCTCATAAATATGGAAGTGTGAATATAATAATTCTAGCGATGTTTTTACAAGTAATTGGTATTATGATTTCAGCTTTAACAAATAATGTATATCTAAATCTATTTTCAGGAGTTTTATATGGTGGAACTTTTGTTGGGCTTGTTGCATTGTTTATGAATTTAGGTGGAAAACTAGCAGGGAATAATCCTGTAATGTTAATGGGAGCATTAACTACAGCTTATGGAATAGGGCAAGTTACTGCACCACTTTATAGTGTAGCCTTGATTGAACACTTTAAAACTTATGATTATGCTTTATATTTAACAGCATTAATAGTTTTTGGTGGAATTGTATTATTACTATTAACAAAAATATTTAAATTAAAAGGAGAATAAAAATGCCATTAATAAATGTAAAAATGACCCATGAAGATGGAGGAGCTACAAAAGAGCAAAAAGAGGAATTAGCAAAAGGTATAACTGAACTTTTTGCTAAAATATTTAATGGTCGAGGTGCTTCTAGTGCTGTTGTGATTATTGAAGAAGTAAATACTGATAATTATGCAATAGGTGGAAAAACAATAAGTCAAATAAGAAGTGAAGCTAAAAAATAGAAGATATTTAAAGAGTAGAAATCTACTCTTTAAATAAAGAAGAACCAACTCTAATCATATTTGAACCACAGGCAATTGCTAGTTCAAAATCACTACTCATTCCCATAGAACAATATTTTGCTCCAAAAGGAACTAATTCATCATAGATTTTTTTTGTTGTTTTAAAAGAGTCTCTTATAACTTTTTCATCTTCCACATGAGCACCAATACTCATAACACCTTTTAGGATGATATTTGGACAAAGTTCAATTATTTGTTTATAAATTTTAACTGCATCTTCAGGAAGAACTCCCGATTTTGTCTCTTCATAAGCTGAATTTATTTGAAGTAGGACAGAAAGTTTTTTATTTTTAGCTTCAAGTTTTTTATTTAATTCCAGTGCTAAATCTAAAGAGTCTATAGAATGAACTAAAGTTGGATTTAAATCAATTAGATTATTTATTTTATTTTTTTGTAAAGTTCCAATAAAATGCCACTCTATTGGTAAATCATCTAAAGTTTCAGATTTTTCTTTTAAATCTTGAACCTTATTTTCTCCAAAAGCTCTTTGTCCTGCTTCATATAAAGTTTTTACATCAGCTGCTGTTGAGTATTTTGAAACACCAATTATTTTTACAATATGATGTTCAGAGATTCTAAGTCTTGCACCTTCAACTTTTGTAATTATTTCATCTAAATTTTTTGTTGCTGCTAATTTATTCATTTGATTTACCTAATTATTTAAAAAGATTCTATTAATATCATTATAAATTCCAAGAAGCATTAAACTTCCTAAAATTACCCAACCCATAATTGTTAAAAACATGAAGACTTGATCACTTGGTTTTCTTCTTGTAATTACTTCATATAAGTTAAACATAATATGTCCACCATCAAGTGCAGGAATTGGAAGAAGATTTAAAACTCCAAGATTTACAGAAATCAGTGCTGTTATTGTAAATAAAGCAATAATTGAAGATTCACTTGCATCTGAAATTACTTTTCCAATAGAGATAACTCCACCCACTTCACTACTTGGAATTGCACCTTGAACTAGTTTTTGAACACCTTGAAAAATCATACTAGAAGCTAAAACAGTTTTTTCATAAGCAAAAACTAAAGATTCGCCAAAAGATAAATCAAGTTTGATTGTTTTTCCCGATGGTGAAATTCCAATCATTCTTTTTTTGATTTTTTCTCTAAACATATTTTCACTATCTGAAACATGAGGGTTTATTGTTTTAGCAATAATTAAACCATCTCTTTTAATAAAGAATTTTAAAGGCCCATCTGTGCTAATAATTGTTTTTCCAATTTCATCCCAAGATTTTATTTCAGTATCATTTATTTTTATAATTTCATCATTTGGCAAAATTCCTGCTTGGAATGCTGGTGAATTTTCTTGAACTTGACCAACTTGAGCTGCCCAAGTAGTAGCTCCCATCATTGCAATACTAAAGTATAAAATAGCTGCTAAAATAAAGTTTGCAAAAGGACCTGCAAAAAGTATTATTATTCTTTGCCAAGGTTTTTTAGTATTGTATGAGTCATTACCATCTTCAACTAAAGAGGGTTTTGAATCATCTTGCCCTTTCATTTTTACATATCCACCAAGTGGAACTAAGGCAAATTGCCAAGTTGTACCTTTCCACTCTTTTGCATATAATTGTTTACCAAAACCAATTGAAAATACATAAACTTTTACACCAAAATAACGAGCTGCTAAAAAGTGTCCAAGTTCATGGAAAAAAACTAAAAATGATAAAACAAGTAAAAAAGTAATAGTACCCAAGAAAAGCCTTTAATTTTTGAAATAATCTCTTGTATATTCATATCCTGAATATATTGTTAGAATAACAGCTAACCATAAAATCTCTGTTGCAAATGGCCAATTCATTGTTAAAAATCCAATAGCTATCATTTGAATTACAGTTTTTATTTTTCCCGCCATTGTAGAGGCTACATCTTTTCCTTCACTAACAGCTACAACTCTTAGTCCTGTTATGAAAAATTCTCTTGAAAGTATTAAAAATACAGCCCAAGCTGAAGCTCTATTTATTACAATTAGACCAATAAAACCAGCAAGTACTAACATTTTATCTGCAAGTGGATCTAATATTCCACCCAGTTTTGTCATTTGATTCCATCTTCTAGCAATAAAACCATCAAAAAAATCTGTAACAGAAGCTACAACAAAAATAAGTCCAGCAAAATAGTCAAACCAAGAGGGATGCCAAGAAGAGAAAATAGGGTTATTTCTATCTATGAAAAACCATAGCATTAGCGGAGCTAATGCTATTCTAAAAAGTGCCAAAATATTTGGAAGATTTAGTGCTTTTGATGACATTATCTAAAAGTTGTCCCACCGTCAACAATTAAAGTATGACCAGTAATCCAAGAAGCATCAGTTGTACATAAGAAAAAACAAGATTGTGCTAAATCTTGAGGTTGACCAATTCTATTTAAAGGAGAGTATTCAGCAGTTTTTGCTTTTACTTCTTCATAGTTTGTAAATGCTTTAAGTGCATCTGTATCAATTGGACCACCAGAAACTGCATTTACTCTAATTCCAAATTCACCAAGTTCATTTGCTGCATATCTAACCATCGCTTCAACTGCTGCTTTATTTGTTCCATGACCTGCATAGTTTTCAATGTA
>JBBRXF010000023.1:0-23551 GCA_038248665.1 Campylobacterales bacterium
TCAAAATAAAAAAATAATTTAAATCTTATTAATTCTAATTACTGAACTTTTTCTATTAAATGTATAAAAATTCATAAATATACAAATAAATTTATTTAATAGATTTATTTAATAGATTTAGACTACTTTTTACGCACTTTTTATTGATATGATTATTTATATTAAATAAAATAGGATAAAAAATGAGTACAGGAATATTAATATTCTTAGTTGTATTATTGTTAATATTAGCATGGTATATACATGATAAATATGTACAAAGAAAACACCAAATATTGGTAAATTACCCAATAATTGGAAGATTAAGATTTCTTTTCCAAGAGTTTAGAGAACCTTTTAGACAATACTTTGGTGATGAAAAATTTTATGAATCAATGGATAAATTAGATTGGGTTTATAGTGCAGCTAGAGATAAAATTAATTACTCTTCATTTTCTCCATCTCAACCATTACCAAAACCAAAATTTATGTTAAGACATACAACTATTGTATTAAATGATGATGAAGTTGATAATGACTTCTCTGTTGTATTTGGACAAAATAGAGGAAAACCATTTAAAACATCTTCTATAATAGCAAGAGCTCCAATGAGTGATGGTTCAATTTCTCCTGAGGGAACTAGAGCATTTGTTCAAGGTTCATATATGGGTAAATTCCCTATTAATAGTGGTGAGGGTGGATTAACTTCAAATTTCTTTGTTACTCATAATAACTACAATGATAAATATATGACGGAAATTATAGGTAATAATTTTCAACAAAAAATATTTAAACTTTCAAAGTTTTTCTTTAACGTTCCAGTTGCAGTGGATATTTATAGAAAAATCATTTTCAAAAAAGATCCTTTAAAAGATACTTATGTATTTAACAGACAAAAAGAGTCTTTTTATAGACCAAACTGGGATGCTCCAATAGACAATTTCCCTGATGAAGTTCCATCTGATATGCCAGAAGTTATTTTACAAATTAGTTCAGGACTTTATGGTGTACGAACAAAAGATGGAAAATTAGATATTGAAAGATATAAAAAACAGATGAGTTTTTGCAAAATGACAGAGATAAAATTAGCTCAAGGTGCAAAACAAACTGGTGGAAAATTAATCGGTCAAAAAGTGACTCCCTCTATTGGATATTATAGAAATATTGAGCCATATAAAGATGCATTTTCTCCAAATAGATTTCCTTATGCAAACAGTATTGAAGAGCTATTTGATTTTATTGGTACTTTACAAGAGGCTTCTCAAAAACCAGTTGGTATTAAAATCGTTATTTCAGATTACGACAATATTGTACCAATTGCAAAAGAGATAAAAAAAAGAGTTGAATTAAATTTACCATATCCAGATTATATCTCTATTGATGGAGGAAGTGGTGGAAGTGCAACTGCTCCTCTTGATATGATGGAGAGAATTGGTATGGATATTAGAGATGCTTTATATTTAGTTGATAAAGTATTAAAAGATTATGGTGTTAGAGAACATGTAAAAATATCTGCAAGTGGAAAAATATTAACTCCTGATGATGTTGTAATTATTTTATGTTTAGGTGCTGATTTTGTTCAAATTGCTCGTGGATTTATGATGAGTGCTGGATGTATTCGAGCAAGATATTGTTCGGGTGCTACTAAACATCAATGCCCCGTTGGATTAGCTACTCAAGATATTAAAAAAAGAAAACACTATTTTGTAGCTAAACATTCAGAATATATCAAAAATTATCATAACAATGTTTTAAAAAGTATGAAAAGTCTATTAGCTGTAATGGGATTAAAAAACGTAAAAGAGTTAACAAAAGAGAAACTAATTTTCCTTGATATTGATTCAAAAATTCATGATGATATGGACTCATTATTTGAAAGAAGGATATTTAAGAAAGAAAAATAATAAACAGTAAATTTTATATTTACTGGCGAGTAGGTATATATCCGCAAATTATCCCGTTTGCTCCTAATTAATCGTTATATGCCTATTCGCCTGTGGATATAAATTTATAAAAAGATTTTATTTAAATCTTTTATAGAGTATGGAAACAACTAATTATTAATATTTGGAGAGATAGAAATGAAAAAAATAACACAATTAGGAATAGTTGCAAGTTTAATGCTTGTATCTACTCAATCATTTAGTGCTGATACATTAGCAAGTGCCTTTGAAAGTGGTAAAGTAAGTGGAGAGATTAAGTCTCAATATTTCCAAAAAGAGGTTGCTGATAAAAAAGTAAGTGTTTGGAATAATGGTGGTAATTTATCATATGTTACTGGTGATTTTTATGGATTTAAATCAGGTGTAACATTTCAAGCTGCTTCTGTAACTGCGAGTGATTTAGATAATGCACCAACTGCATATAATAAAGATCAAAACGTTTCAGGTGCAGTTTTATCACAAGCTTATTTACAATACACTGTTGCTAATACATCTGCAAAAGTTGGTAGACAATATATTTCTACTCCATTAGTTGAAGGTTCTGGATCTAGAATGTTTAAAGAATCATTTGAAGGTTTAGTTATTTCAAATACTGATATTTCAAATACTACTATTGTTGCTGCATATGTTGATAAAGAACAATATAGAACAAATATTGCTTCAGGTGGAACAGATGTTAAAGCTGTTTCAGATTTTGAACAAGTTCAAGATGGTGCATATACAGTATATGCAAACAATAAATCAATTAAAGACCTTACGGTTGATGCACAGTATGCATTAATAAATAGTAATACAAATGCAACTGATGATACAAAAGCATTTTATGCAGCTGGTTCATATAATATAAATCCATTTACAATTGAAACACAAACATATCAAACTGATAATGGTGATACAACAAATTCTAAAGGTAGCGCATATGGTATTAATCTTTTAGCAAATTTTGATAAATTATCTTTAGGTGCTGCTTATAGTACAATTGATAATGATGCAAATATTGTTCCTGGTATTGGAAATGGAGCTGATTATTTATATACAGGACCATGGATTTATGGTGGAGTTTATGATGCTGATACTGATGCATATAAATTATCTGCTGGATATAAAATCACTGCTGATTTATCATTTGATTTAATTTATGGAGCATGGAAAACAGCAAGTAATCCAACTGCATCAGAAACAGATTATATTGCAACTTATGCATTTAATAAAAACTTCTCTACTAAATTAGTATTTGCAACTTATGATAACTTAGCTGATGAAAGTTATAGATCAAGACTTTACGCATCTTATAAATTCTAATATAAAAAAGGCTTTTAGCCTTTTTTATTAAATATAGATTCTATTTTAATAATAAATTTATTATCTCTAAGAGTATACTTTTATTTTTAGATGTAATAAATTAAATATACGAAAAAAGGTTTTTCATGGAAAAATATAATATTAAAAACAAAGTTTTGTTGATAGTTTTAATTGGTTTTATTCTATCTTTCTCAATATTGGGATTTTTAAATACTAAAAATGCATATACATCAGAATATAAATTAGTTGAAGAGAAGAATTTAGAGTTAGTAACTAAAACATCTGATTTTATAGATAATTATTTAAAATCAAAAATTGTTATAGTTGAAGCTGTTGCTAAAGAGTTGGCAAAAATTGATATTTATAACCAAAATAGTGAATTTATGTCTAAATTGGTATTAGGTAGAGATTCTGGTTCATTTGCAGATTTATATTTAGGTTATGAAAAAGATGGTTCATTAATACTATCTACTGGTGAAATTTATGATTTAAAAAGCAAAAATTATGATGCAAGAAAAAGACCTTGGTACATGAAAGCAATTGAGCTAAATAAATCAGCAGTTTCAGAACCTTATATGGATGTTGTAACTGGTAAGTTAATTATTTCTGTTGTAACACCACTTGTGATAAATGGGAAAATTGTTGGAGTTATTGGTTCTGATATTTTTTTAGATACAGTTGTTGATACTATTTTAAATCTTAAAATCCATGAATCTGGTTTTGCTTATTTGTTAGATAAAGATAACAAAATTTTAATTCATAAAAACAAAGAGTTATTAAATAAACAAAGTATTGCGTTTAAATCATTGGAAAAAAATAAAGATTCAGATTTCAAAATTATAGATATTGATGGAGCTAAAAAAATTGTTAGTTTTAGTAAAGTTCCTTTAACTAATTGGTATTTAGTGATTGAGTTAGATAATGATGCAGTTTTCAAAAAACTTAATGATAATGTGATTAGTGATATCATCATATATTTTGTACTTTTAATAGTATTTATCTCTATATTATATTTTTCATTAACAAAAATGCTTCAACCTCTAAAAATTTTAGAAAATGGTTTTAACGAATTTTTTAATTATTTAAAAGGTGAAACACAAAGTGTTCAAAAACTTAATCTAAATTCTCAAGATGAATTTGGGAAAATGGCAAATATTCTTGATAGAGAAATTGAATTAGTATCTACAAATTTTGAAAATGATAAAAGATTAATTGAAAATGTAAAATCAGTAGTAAATAGAGTTAAAGAGGGAAAATTAGATAAATTTGTAAGTCAAGAAACAAATAACAAATCTTTAAATGAATTAAAAGAGATATTAAATGAAATGATTAGTCAAATTAGTAAAAATGTTCATGATAATATTAATGAAATAATCACTACTTTAGATTTATATTCAAAATCTAACTTTACTCAAACAATTCAAAATCCAAAAGGTGATATTGCAAGGGGTTTAAATAACTTATGTTTAACAATTAACGAAATGCTAAATGTGAATAAATCAACTGGAATTACTTTAGAGGCAAACTCTAAAAAGTTATCAACTAATGTTGATATATTAAATAAATCATCAAATAATACAGCCGCAGCTTTAGAAGAAACAGCAGCTGCAATTGAAGAAATTACATCAACAGTTGCAAATAACACAGAAAAAATTGCAACAATGTCTTCTTATTCAAATCAATTAACAACTTCAATTTTACAAGGTGAAAAACTTGCAAACTCAACTGTTATTTCAATGAATGAAATAAATGAGCAAACAAATGCAATTGCAGAAGCAATTACTATTATTGACCAAATTGCTTTTCAAACAAATATTCTTTCATTAAATGCTGCCGTTGAAGCTGCAACTGCTGGAGAAGCTGGAAAGGGCTTTGCAGTAGTTGCAGCAGAAGTGCGAAACTTAGCATCTCGTTCAGCAGAAGCAGCGCGTGAGATTAAAACTCTTGTCGAAAATGCAACTAATAAAGCTAACAATGGTAAAAAAATTGCTGATGATATGATAAGTGGATATAAACAATTAAATGACAATATCTCAAAAACAACAAAAATTATTGAAGATATTTCTCAATCATCAAAAGAGCAAAGAACTAGTATTGAACAAATAAATGATGTTGTTAATGAATTAGATAAACAAACACAACAAAACGCTGTTGTAGCTAGTGAAACGCAAACAATTGCACTTGAAACTTCAACAATTGCTAAAAAAATATTAGAAGATGTAAATAATAAAGAGTTTAAATCATAGACTAGAGAAATCTCTAGTCTGTGGTTTTATAAGCAGCTTTTGATTAGTTTAATACCTTGCTCAATTTGTTCAAAACTTGAGTGAGTGTAGTTAAATCTAATTTCTCCATTTGGAATTTTATCTATATAAAACTGATTTCCAGGAACATAAACAACTTTTTTCTCAATACATTTTTGAACCAATGCAAAAGAATCAACTCCTTCAAAACTACCATATAAAAACATTCCACCTTTTGGTTTTTCATATTTAAATTCAGGTAAATATTTGTCTAATTGTTCACAAAAGAACTCTGCTTTTTGTTTATAATCATCTCTAATATCTTGAAGATGTTTTTCATAATTTGCTTCATCTTCTAAATACTCATTTAAAATGTATTGTGAAATTCCACATGAGTGTAAATCAATACTCTCTTTTATAATCATTAATGATTTAAGTAATTCTTCATCTGCTCTAATCCAACCAATTCTAAGACTTGGAACTAAAGTTTTTGAGAAAGATCCTAAATGAAATGATCTATTTGGAATTTTACAACTAATAGAGATATTTTTTTTATCAAAGAATAGTTCACTATATGGACTATCTTCAATTAATAATCCATTTTCTTCTTCAACAATTTTTGCGATTTCTTCTCTTTTTGCATCACAATAAGTTGTAGCACTTGGATTTTGGAAATCTGGAATTAAGTATGCTAATTTTGTTTGTTTAAAACTCTCTTTGAATTTTTCAATATTAACTCCATCATGTTCAAGCTCAACACCTTTCATTGTAAGATGATTCAATCTAAATATATTCATTGCACCTAAATATGAAGGCTCTTCAATAGTTATATCTTTACTCTCAAAATATTTAGCAAGTATGTACATACCTTGTTGGCTTCCTGTAGTAATTAGAATATTATCTTTAGTTGTAGGAAAACCTTCTTTTGTATATCTTGCTGCAATTTTTGTTCTTAATTCATTAATTCCATTACTAATTCCATATTGGAATACTTTTGGATTATCAAATATTTTCATTGTTGCAGTTTTTAAATCATCCCTTGGAAATAGTTTTTCACTTGGAAGTCCACCTGCAAATGATATTGTATGTTCATCAATTGATTCAAGGATTTCTCTAATAAATGATCTTTTCATAAATCTCCTTTTTTGATTGTAGAATACAACAAAGAACTCTTTTATTCTTTACATAAAATGCTTTTATTATTATCTATTCTTGCTAATTTTATTGATATAATACATTTATGAAAAAAAGTACCTACGAAAAAAGAGCAAAAATAGCAAATGATGTTATGAACTACATTTATAAATACATCGATACAGATATAAATATAGATGATTTAAGTATAGAGTTAAATGTTAGTAAGTTTCATCTTCACCGAATATTTAAAGATGAGTTTGGGAAAAACATATATGAAAGTATAAAATCAATCAGACTTGAAAAAGCCGCAAATCTTTTAATTACAAATAAGTATTCAACAATTACAGACATAGCAAAAATGACAGGATATAGTTCTCAAACATCTTTTCTTAGAGCTTTTAAAGAGAGATTTTTAATGACACCAAAGATGTGGAAAAATGGTGGATATAAAGAGTACTCAAATAAAATAGTTGAAAAAATCGCAACAACTAATGAAACAATTGATTTCTCAAAAATGGAACCAAGTATTGTAAAAATGCCTGAAATAAATGGTTATTACATAAGACATAAAGGTTATGATAAAAGTATTAAAAAAACATGGCAGAAACTTCAAACTTGGATTTATACAAATGATATAAAAGATTATAAACAAATGGCACTTCACCACGATAATCCAATTATTACTCCCCTTGAAGATTGCCAATATATTGCTATTGTTGTTTTAGAAAATGAAGAACAACTAAAAGATTTATCACTTCCAACTTTAATAATACCAAAGGGAATTTATGCAAAGTTTTCTTTAAAAGGAAAATATGGAGATGTTATAAAACTTATTCAATGGGTTTATCATACTTGGTTAATTCAAAGTGGTTATGAAACAAGCCCAAATCCTTCATATACAATTTATCAAAAGAATCATTTTCTAAGTGAGGATGAAGAGTTTATCTTAGATTATTATCTTCCTATTCAATATGTTTAGTTTTTTTGTTAAATTTCACTTCTGCAACTAAAGTTGCCACAATAATTAAAACTGCTCCAAGAAATTGAATAATAGTTAAAACTTCATTTGCTGTAAAATATGCAAATATAGCTGCACTTACAGGTTCCATTGTAAAAATGATTGCGGTTTTTGTTGCAGTTGTAAATTGTTGCATATAAGTTTGTATCAAAAAAGCATATACAGTTGCAAAAATTGCTGTAATAATAACTGCTTTAAAAAAAGCATAATCATATGGAATATTAAAAGTCACAGAATCAAGGGATAATGAAAAAATTAAAGCTAAGATTGAAACTGTAATTAATTGAAATAATACTAATAAAAATACATTTACTTCCTTTGAAAACTTACCTGTAAATATAATTTGAAGAGCAAATAAAATAGCACAAATTAGAGTTAAAAATTCACCTTTTTCAAACTCAAGTGTTCCTGACATTGTTAATAAATATAATCCAATTACCGCTATAAATGTGGCAATTAAAACGTTTGATTTAATTTTGTCTTTAAAAAATAGATAAGTTAAAAAAGGTACGCAAATTACATTTAATCCAGTAATAAAAGCAACAATAGAACTTTTTGTATATATTAAACCAAAAGTTTGTGTAGCAAAGGCACTAAATAATAAAAGCCCTAAAATAGTTCCATATAAAACAGTTCTTTTATTTGTGTATTTTAAAAATTTAAAAGAGATGAAAAACATAATAATTGATGCTAAGAAAAATCTAAAAAATAAAAAAGAGTAAACAGGTGTTGTATTAATGGCATCTTGAACCATCAAAAAAGTAACTCCCCATGCAATTGCAACAGATAATAGAAGTAAATCCGCTTTTAATTCTTTGGTTTTAGTCATTTGCATAAATTCTCCATAATTATAAAAAAGATGGATTATAATCTGTGAAAGATTAAATTATGTATAAATTGTATATAAATTATATATAAATTCTATTTTAATTTAATGATAACTTTTGTATCATTTGACTCAAGTAAAAAATAAAAAGAGGTTTAATGACTGAAAATATAATCTCAATGTCAAAAATCAATAAATTTTATGATGAATTCCATGTTTTAAAAAACATAGATTTTAGTGTAAAAAAAGGTGAAATAGTTGTGATTTGTGGACCAAGTGGTTCAGGAAAATCAACTCTTATTAGATGTATTAATGGATTAGAAGATATTGATGATGGAACAATTATTGTTGATAATATTGATATTCATGGAAGTAAAAAAAATCTTCAAATGATTAGAAGTGAAGTAGGAATGGTTTTTCAACACTTTAACTTATTTCCACATTTAACAATTTTAGAAAATATTATGTTAGCTCCAACTTTAGTTAAAAAAACTAAAAAAAGTGATGCTTCAAAAATTGCAATGGAACTACTTGAAAAAGTAAAACTAGAACATAAGGCAAATGCCTATCCAGCAGATTTAAGTGGTGGACAAAAGCAACGTGTGGCAATTGCGAGAAGTTTAGCAATGAAACCTAAAGTTATTCTATTTGATGAACCAACAAGTGCCCTTGACCCTGAAACAATAGGTGATGTATTATCTGTTATGAAAGATTTAGCAAAAGAGAATTTTACTATTGTTTGTGTAACACATGAAATGGGATTTGCAAAAGAGGTTGGCGATAGAATTATATTTATGGATCATGGAGTAATAATCGAAGAGAATTCTCCTGAAGAGTTTTTTAATAATCCAAAAAGTGATAGAGCCAAAAAATTTCTAAATGAAATTTTAACACATTAAATTAAAACAAGGAGAGAAGAGATGAAAAAATTAGTTATTGCTATTTTGGCATTTGCAACATTAAATATGTTTGCTGCAGATTTAAAATTATGGGAAAGTTCAACTTTAAATAAGATTTTACAATCAGGTGAGTTAAGAGTTGGAATGGAACCTGGTTATTTACCTTTTGAAATGAAAGATAAAAAAGGAAATATCATAGGTTATGATGTTGATATGGCAAGAGAAATGGCAAAACAAATGGGTGTTAAATTAACTTTAGTTCCAACTGCGTGGGATGGTATTATTGCAGGTCTTGTTACTGATAAATATGACATTATTATGTCAGGTATGACAATTACTCAACAAAGAAATTTAAAAGTTAATTTTGCAAATCCTTATATAGTTGTTGGACAAACTGTATTAATGAGAAATGCATTAGCAGGAACTATTAAATCTGCAAAAGATTTAGATAAACCAGAATATACAATTGTTACAAAACTGGGAGTTACTGGTGAGATTGCAACTAAAAAATTCTTTAAACAAGCAAAAATTGTAACTTTTGAAACAGAATCAGATGCAATATCTGAAGTGTTAAATGGTAAAGCAGATGCAATGGTTTATGACCAACCATATAATGTTGTATTTATGAGTGATAGAGGAAAAGATAAATTAGTTCATTTAGATACGCCTTTAACTTATGAACCATTAGGATGGGCAATTAGAAAAGGAGATCCTGATTTTCTTAATTGGTTAAATAATTTCCTAAGACAAGCACAAGAAGATAAAGTTGTTGGTTTTAGTGATGAGTTATATCAAAAATGGTTAGTTGATACTAGCTGGCTACAAAGAGTTCAATAATTTATGGCTAAAAGGCATCAAACACTGGCACAAAACAAAAATTTAGGGCATTTGATTGCCCTTTGTTTTTATATGGCAATAGGATATTTTTTATATATTGCAGCTTCAAATATGAATTATGTATGGAAATGGAACTCAATTCCTGATTATTTTGTATATACAGAAACTAAAACCGTTGAAGCTCCTTCTAATGGTAAATTAACAATTGATGGAAATATTTATTATTTGGTAAATAATGATGAAAAAGTAAAACTTAATTTAGATAATACATACAATTTCTCGTATAAATTAGGTGAAGATGTTTATGAGGGTGATGCAATTGCCTCTAAATCTGAGAAAAAAACTGGACCTGTATTAAATGGTCTTTGGGTAACACTTAAAATTTCATTTTTCGCAGGAATTCTTACTTTTATTATTGGGATAATAATTGCTTTAATGAAACTCTCTTCTTATGTGTTTCTTAAAGATATAGCCACTGTATATATAACAATTGTAAGGGGAACACCTTTACTTGTACAGATATTTCTATTCTATTTTATAGTTGCGAATATATTTGAATTAGATAGATTTGTAGCTGGAGTTTTGGCTTTAGGTATTTTCTTTGGTGCTTACGTTGCTGAGGTTTTAAGAGGCGCAATTCAATCAATAGACAAAGGACAACTTGAAGCTTCTAAGTCTTTGGGAATATCTAATTTTCAAGCAATGAGATATATTATTTTACCTCAAGCTTTTAAAAGAGCTTTACCTACACTTGTTGGAGAAATGATAGCTTTAGTAAAAGATTCTTCTTTAGTATCTGTTATTTCAATTACAGATTTAACAAAAGTAGGTAAAGAGATAGTTGCAAATACTTTTTCACCCTTTGAAACTTGGATTGTAATTGCTTTAGTTTATTTATCTATTACTTCGATTTTAAGTTTAATTGGACATAAGTTAGAGAAAAAAATGGCTACAAAAGGTGGAATGAGTTAAGTGGATAACTTACTTTCTGCCTTTTTACAGCAAACAATTACATTTTTTGCTATTTTAGATCCAATAGGAATAAGTGCCATTGCTCTGTCTATTTTAAATACAAATATCACAAAAACCCAAATGAATAAAATCGCTTATAAATCAACTCTTACGATTTTAGTAGCTTTTTTTGTTGTTTTAATAAGTGGTGATTTAGTTTTAAAACTTTTTGGAATTGATGAAAATTCCTTAAAAGTTATGGGTGGAATTATTTTAATCTTGATGGCAATATCAATGGTAAATGGTTCATCTGAAAAAAAGAGTTCAAATGATTCTTCAAATGATAAAAATGATGAAGAATTATCTGTAATTCCTATTGGAATTCCTATTGCATTTGGAACAGGATTATTTACTACTATCGTAATTTTTAAACATCAAGCACAAACAGTTTTAGACCTGTTTTCTATCTCAATGGCATTTTGTTTAAATGCTTTAGTATTTTATATAATATTAAAAAATTCTATATATATAAAAAGATACCTAGGAATAACGGGACAAAATATTATTACAAAACTCATGGGATTAATTGTTGGAGCTATTGCCGTACAATTTATTATAGGTGGAATAGTAAGCCTTTCAAAAATTTATTTAGCTTCTTAATATTTATATTGCTTCAGACTTAGTATAATTATTTTTCTTAAAGGGAATAATAATGAGTAATACAAGTCTAGAAAAAGTAGGGTGTTTTAATACAATCCTTGACCCATATAATGGAATAACAATTGAATCAAAAGATTTACCAAATAGCAAAGAAGAGTTTGAATTAAATCTTGATTATCTAATTGAAAATGTAGAAAATAGAAGATTTTTAATTTGGATTTATATAGGTATAAATAAATCAGATTATATTTCAATTGCTACAAAAAGAGGATTTATTTTTCACTCATGTAATGAAGATTATATTTTAGTTGTTAAAAGATTAAAGGAAAATGCCATAGTTCCAACTGCTTCAAATCACACTTTAGGCGTGGGAGCTGTTGTTATAAATGATAAAAATGAACTTCTAGTAATAAAAGAGAGAATCTCAACTGCTGGGTATAAACTTCCTGGTGGACATATTGATGATGCTGAATTAATTACAACAGCACTTGAAAGAGAAGTTTTTGAAGAAACGGGAATTATTGTAGAGTTTGAATCTATAATCTCTTTGGGACATTTTTATCCTCACCAATTTCACAAATCAAATTTATATATTTTATGTACGGCAATTGCAAAAAGTTCCAAAATAAATATCCAAGATTCCCATGAAATAATTGATGCAAAATGGGTGAATGTAGATGAATATCTAAATGATGAAGAAGTTTTTGATTATTCAAAAGCTATAGTAAGTTCAGCAATTAAATCAAAAGGTTTAAAACGGGCAAATCAAGAAACACTTTGTCACATTAAAAAAGATTTTGAACTATTTTTCCCAATAGAAAGTTAGAAACTTGTATAATACTTTTTTTAAAAATAAAGGAACTAATAATGAAAACTATAATATCTACACCAAAAGCACCTTCAGCAATCGGACCATATAATCAAGCAACAGCTTTTGATAAACTAATTTTTACTTCAGGTCAAATTGCATTAGATCCCGCAACTATGGAAATAGTTACAGGTGGAGTACAAGAACAAACAGTTCAAGTTATGGAAAATTTAAAAGCAGTTTTAGAAGAAGCTGGAAGTTCTTTTGAGAATGTTTTAAAAACAACTTGTTATTTATCAGATATGGATAATTTTGTGGCATTTAATGAAATCTATGGACAATATTTTAAAGGTGAAACTGCACCTGCAAGAAGTACAGTTGCTGTTAAAACTTTACCAAAAAATGTTTTGGTTGAAGTAGATACTATTGCTTTTAAAAACTAGAGTTTAGACTCTGGTTTTCAAGTTTTTAAGATGAATTTGTATTAAATAATTACACAGGACTTTGATGACTAAAAATATTTCTTATTATGAAAATATCTTTGATAATATCTTAGAACCAATTCTTCTGATGGAAGGTTATTTGTTTATTGATGCAAATTTATCTGCATTGAAGCTTTTAAATATGAGTTCAAAGAATGAACTTTTTTTAGTACATCCTTCTCAAATATCTCCTGAATATCAACCTGATGGTGAACTTTCAACAATAAAAGCTGACAAAATGATAGAACTTTGTTTTAAGCAAGGTACTCATAGTTTTGAATGGTTACATAAGACACTTGATAATAAAACTTTTTTAGTAGAAGTTAATTTAAATGTAATGAATATTGAAGAGAAAAGAATATTACAAATTATTTGGAAAAATCTCGAACCAATAAAGAATCTTGAAAAAGAAATAATAAAACAAAAACTTGAACTTGAGCAAAAAGATAGTTATATTCAAAAAATCAATGAAACTCTATTGCTAAGTAATGAGGATAATAAGAACTTATTAGAATTATTAGTTTCATTAGATGAATACAAAAAAGCACTTGATGAAAGTTCAATAGTTTCAAAAACAGATTTAAAAGGAATTATTACATATGTTAATGATAAATTTTGTGAGATTTCAGGTTATACAAAAGAGGAATTAATTGGCAAAAATCATAATATTATTAGACATCCAGATACACAAAAAGAGTTCTTTTATGATTTATGGAAAACAATAAGTAATAAAAAAGTATTCAAAGGCATACTAAAAAACAAAAAGAAAAATGGACAATCATATTATGTTGAATCTACAATAATTCCAATATTAGATAAAAATAATAATGTTGTTGAATATATTGCCATTAGAAATGATATAACCTCTATATTTGAAAAAGACAAATTAATTTACGAACAATTTACTGATGAATTAACTTCTTTGCCAAATAGACAAAAACTTTTGAATGATTTAAAAAATAGCATTAATCCTAAACTAGCAATCATAAATATTGATAGATTCAAAGATATAAATAACTCTTATGGTTTAGAAATTGGAGATAAAATATTAAAAGGATTTGCAAAAAGGTTATTAATATTTAAAAGTGCAAACCTAAATGTGTATAGAATTTCTGGAGATGTATTTGCATTTATGGCCTTTGGGAATTTAAAAATAAAAGAGTTGCATAAGACTTGTGAAAATCTTAATATCTTATGTGATAGGGAAAGTTTTACAGTAGAGGATAATAGTTTTGATATCTCTTTTACAATAGGAATAGCAGACAATGATGAAAAATTATTAGCTCATGCAGAAATTGCACTTTATTGGGCAAAAAAAATAAATATTGATATTGGTATATTTAATGAAGATATGCCAGAATTTAGGGATTTAAAAAGAAATATTGAATTAACAAAAGATATAAAACAATCACTAAAAGATGATAATATTTTGATTTATGGACAAAAAATCATAAACAATAAAACTAAAGAGATAAAATACGAAACATTAATGAGAATGAAACTTCAAAATGGAAATATTTTATCACCTTTTATATTCTTAGAACATGCAAAAAAAGCTAGGCTTTATCCTTTGATGACAAATAAAATTATTGAAAAATCTTGTGAATATTTCAAAGATAAAGATATTACATTTTCTATAAATTTAATGATTGAAGATATTAAAAATGAGAAAACAGTAAATTTCTTATTCACAAAATTAATGGAAACAAATGTTGCAAATAGGGCGGTTTTAGAAATTGTAGAATCAGAAGGAATTGAAAAGTTTGAAGAGGTTGGAGATTTTATAAGAAAAGCAAAAGCTCTTGGTTGCAGAGTTGCAATTGATGACTTTGGGACAGGTTATTCAAATTTTGAGTACATCATAAAATTAAATGTAGATTATTTAAAAATTGATGGTTCTTTGATTAAAAATATTCATGTTAATGATAATGTTAGATTAACAGTTTCGACTATTGTAAACTTTGCAAAAGTTCTTGGAATTCAAACTGTTGCAGAGTTTGTACATTGCCAAGAGGTTCAAGATATTGTAGCGTCTTTGGGAATAGATTTTTCACAAGGTTATTTGTTCCATGAACCTGAGCATTTGGTTTAGTTTATTCGGAATTTTTATGAAAACAAATCAAAAAATATCTCTAAACTTATCTGCAAATTTAGACAAAAAGAATTAAAAAGTTATAGATTCTTATAATCAAAGAATTAAACAGTCTGGTCTTTTTTCTGATGGATTGAGAGAGTTTTAAATCTTTATAAGATTAGTAAGCATTTTTTGTATGCTATAATTTAACACAAATAAAAAACGAGATTAGAAAAATGCAAAGAGAATTAGCAATAAATTTATTAAAAACATTTAAAGAAAACAATCAACAAAAATATGGGATAGAAGCTTTAGGATTATTTGGTTCAACTGCCAGAGATGAAGCAAAACCAACAAGTGATGTTGATATTTTTATAAAAACTCAAAAAGCTGATTTATTTGCCCTTGTACATATAAAACAAGAATTAGAAGAACTTTTATCAACGCCTATTGATATAGTAAGAGTTAGAGATAAAATGAATCCTTTTTTAAAAAATAGAATTGAAAAAGAGGCTATTTATGTATGATAAATCTCTTGTTATTGAAATATTAACTCAAATAGAAAATGCTATAAAAATCACTTTACAAAGATTTGAAATTGTTGATAGTGTGGATTATTTTACAAATACTCCACAAGGTATGGAAAAGCTGGATAGTATTTGTATGCAGTTAATTGCAATTGGTGAAAGTTTAAAAAATATTGACAAAATCACTAATAAAGAACTATTAGAAAAATATCCACAAATAGATTGGAAAGGTGCAAAAGGAATGAGAGATATTATTTCTCATCACTATTTTGATATAGATGCTAATGATATTTATTTTGTTTGTGATACTAAACTTGAAGAGTTGTTAGAAACTATTGTTTTGATAAAAGAAGAGTTGTTGTAATAGAAAATAAGGCTTGTTTTTAAAAGATAAAGAAAAGAGATTATTGAAGCAGTTGATTTTTTGGTTATGGGGTTTTAATAAAAGCTAGAGGTTTTTTCTAGTTTTATCTTTTTTTCCTTTTTGATTTATCTCTTCCAATATTTGTTTCATACATTTTAAGTAAATTTTCTATTTCTTGTTCATCTTCTTTTTTTGTAACTATTCTTTTATATTGTTTTAGTAGTAATATTCCTTTTTTTCTTGTTTTTAAACTTTGGCATAAGAGAAAAGCCAAATTTATCATTGATGATATAATATCAGGATGATTTTGATTAGGAAACAAATTTTTATACATTTCAAAAGATTGATTACGAAAATTCAATGATTTATTAAAGTCTTTTTTATCCCACCAAACAATTCCCAAATTATATAAAGAAAGAGCAATATCGGGATGTTCTTTATTTTGATAGATTTTTTCTCGTATTTCAAGGGATTGTGAATAAAAATCTAGAGCTTTGTCTAAATCTTTATTTTCTCTCCAAAGTGCACCTAAATTATTTAAAGCTCTTGCACTATGAGAATTATCCTGATTTAAGAAAAGTTTTTTACTCATTTCAAAAGATTGTGTATAAAAATCGAAAGCTTTATTAATATTTTCAGTTCCCCAAGCAGCTCCTAAATTATTTAAACAAAACATAATATCAAGATGATTTTGATTTGCAAAAATTTTTTTATATATTTGATAGGATTGTTCATAAAATTTTTTTGCAGCTTTGTAGTTTTTTTGAACATAATTTAGACTACCTTGATATGTAAGTATTTCTGCATATTCTTTTGAATCTCTATTTGTTATCATTTCATTTGCAAGATTAACAATATTTAATCCACTTTCATAGTAACCTTTATAATAATCAAGATATGCTCTATATGCAATTAAGATAGCTTTTGTATCATTATTTGGTAAATAATTTATCCATTGCTCTGAAAATAGATTTGATTTTTCAAGTTTTGATAAGTTTAAGAATTCATCTTTTATTTCATAAATATAATCTGCTAAATTTTTTGCAACACTATTTATAAAAGTTTGCTCTAATTCTTCTTGTGTTTTCCATACCTCTTTTAAAAGTCTATGGATTGTATATCCTTGTGAAGATTTTTTGATGTATTTTAATTTTTTACCTATTGAAATAGCTTCTATTATATCTGTATCATCACAAGATAAAAGTTTAGTTATGAATTCATCATCTATTGGTTCATTTGCACCATAACTTAGAAGATTAAGTATCTCTTTTAGTTTTTCAGTTTCATCTATTATTTGTTGACTAATAATTAGAGTATTTGCAATATTGTTTTCATGTTTTGTAAAACTTTCTGGAAGTTTTGATTTATTCAATAATTCAATACTTTGTTTTGTATAAAGATTAAAATACTTTTCCCAAGATAAATTAAAATGTTTTACATAAGCTCCAGCCATTTCTAAAGCTAATGGCAAACCATCTAGTTCTACACATAGTTTTTTGATAAATATATGTTCACTATCAAATATTGTTCTTCCTGATTCTATTTCTAAAAGTTTTTTTGAATTCTCAAAGTTTAAAGTTTCTAATTCAATAAGTGTATATCCATGAATAGGATTTCTTGTTGTGATTAATATTTTATTTGTAGTTGATTTTGGTAAAAAATCTTGTTCTATATCTTCTTGTTTATTTGTATTATCATAAATCAAAAGCATATTTTCAAATGATTTTAGTTGATATTTAATTCCATCAAGTTGCTCTTTAATATCAAGATTTTGGTTAACTAAGTTATTCTCTTTTCCAAAAGTAAGTAATTGTTCATCTAAATTTTGATCCATTGTAAGCCATAAAACACCACTTGGATAAGAGTCTTTGTATTTATGTGCATATTCAACTGCAAGTTGAGTTTTACCAAGTCCTCCCATTCCCTCAAATTTTGCTACTTGACCGATACTAAGTTTTTTTGAATTTGATAATTTTTCATGAATATCTTCAAGTTTTCCTTCTATTCCTACTACATCATCTTGTTTTGACTCAAAGGGAACATTAAAATTTTTCTTTGAAATATTAGGTTGTTGGGGAGTTTGTATTTGTAAAATTTGATTTGAAGTTTTTTGCTGATTAATTTTTTGTAATAAAGCTAAATAATCTTTCTCATAATCTTCAACTTCTAAAAATTGAATATCTCCAAGATATGAAAAATCTTTTTGTTGTCCTTTTTGAATAATCATATAATGCTTTGAAAGATTTGTTCCAAAAATAGATTTTAGTTTTTCCATTTGCATTTTGATATATGGGTCATCAAGACTAAAACCACAAAATATAAAACTTTTTGTAAGTAAATGAGTTTGAAAAATTTTGATTACAGCTGAATCTTCTTTATATGTTTCTTCATAACTCTCTTTTGTAAATACTATATCATCAGGATTTGAGATTTTCCCATGTAAATACCAAATAGTTTGTTTTGGTGGAGTTTGTTTTAATGAATCTACTTGCCCTGTAAGAGCTTTTTTATTCCATTCAACTAAATCATTTTTATTTTCACAAGCCCATTTAAGTACATTATCATAGTTTGTAGTGATTATTAGATTATTGATTTTTAGTATTTCTTTTGCAATATTTAAACTTTCTTGATTGATGTTTTCAGAATCTTTATTAAAAGTTTGTTTGAGGTAACTGTTCCAATTACTATTTAAATATTTATGAATCTTTGACGCTGTTTCTAAATAATCAACATCGGGTAAATCTAATAAAGCTTTTATTACAGTAGCTTCTTTTATTTTTTGTTCGTAATTTAAAATTTCAACAGCATCCAAAAGACTATTTGTCCAATTTTTAAATATTCGATTATTTTGATTATCTTTAATTCCCATTGATACACCTGCACCAACAAAGGGAATTAAATTGTTATTTTTTATAGCATCTATTAAAGATTGTGGCAAGTTATGAGGCATTAAGTATCCATAAATTAATATATTATTTATTATATCTAAAATTATTTAAGTACTTTAAATCCAAGCTGAGTTTTTATCTATTAAAAATTATATCAATAAATAACAAATTGTAATATTTTTAGTTATTAATAAAATTTTTATATATAATTTCTACTATAAATTCAAAAGGCTAAAAATGCAAGAGTTAGTAACTAATGATAATAAATCGGACATCATAATCTATAACGATGGGGAATTAGAATTAAAAGTTTCACTAGATAATGAAACAGTTTGGTTAAATAGACAGCAGTTATCAGAACTTTTTGATAGGGATATAAAAACTATTGGTAAACATTTAAGTAATATTTTTAAAGAAGAAGAATTAGAAAAAATCTCAACTGTCGCAAATTTTGCGACACTTCAAAATGAAGGAGGAAGAGAAGTTCATCGAGAAATTGAGTATTATAATTTAGATGTAATAATATCAGTTGGATATAGAGTCAAATCAAAAAAAGGTGTTAGGTTTAGACAATGGGCTACAAAGACTTTAAAAAATTATATATTAGATGGCTATGTAATAAACAAAGAGAAAATCACTCAAAAGAGATTAACACTTTTAGAGGAAGATGTTAAGTACATAATGTCACAAATTCAAAATAATAGTTTAAAACCAAAACAAGGGATATTTTACGATGGCCAAATATTTGATGCTTATGTTTTTGTAAATGACTTGTTAAAACTTGCAAAAGAAGAGATAGTTTTGATAGATAATTATATAGACGAAAGTGTGTTTATTCTTTTTTCTAAATATGCAAATATAAAAGTAAAAATTTATACAAAAATTATTACAAAACAGTTAAATCTGGATTTTCAAAAGTATCAATTGCAATATAAAAATATAGAACTAAGAGAGTTTAAAAACTCTCATGATAGATTTTTGATAATTGATAAAAAAGAGATTTACCATTTAGGCGCTAGTATAAAAGATTTAGGTAAAAAGTGGTTTGCTTTTTCAAAGTTTGAATTTGAAAGTTTAGATATTTTAGAAAAACTAAAATAATCTATTTTAAACTCAACCCAACCCTCTGTTTCTCCAAATCAATACTAATAACCTTGATATTCTTCAACTGTTGATTTATACTTAATACATCCATTGGATGAGAGATTCTTTTTTCGCTTATTTGTGAGATGTGAATTAAACCGTCATTTTTTAGGCCAATATCTACAAAAGCTCCGAAGTCTGTGATGTTTCTTACAACTCCACTTATTATGAATCCTTCTTTTAGGTCTTCTATTGTTTTTATATCTTTTGAAAATTCTACTGTGTCAAATTCACTTCTTACATCGTAGCCTGGTTTTAGAAGTTCTGCGATTATATCTTTTAGAAGTAAAATAGGGCAGTTTAACTCTTTTGATATTAGCTCAATTTGATTATCTTTTATCTCTTCTATTTTGTATTTTTTCTGTAAGCTTTCAACCACATCGTAGTTTTCTGGGTGAATCGCTGTGTTATCTAAAATACTTTTTCCATCTTTGATTCGTAAAAATCCAACTGATTGTTCATAGGCTTTTGCACCGATTCCTTTTACTTTTAGAAGTTCTGCTTTTGTTTTGAAGCTTTTGATTTTTTCTTTGTGTTCTATTATATTAAGGGCTAGTTTTTCTGAAATTCCTGAGATAAATGAAAGTAGTTTATATGAAGCTGAGTTTATATCAACTCCTACTTTATTTACTAAATCTACAGTTACATTTTCTAGTTTTTGGCTTAACTCTTTTTGGTTTACATCATGTTGATATTGTCCAATTCCTAGTGATTTTGGGTCTATTTTTACCAAAGCTGCCATTGGGTCACGAAGTCTTTGGGCTATTGAAATTGCACCTCTTATTGTCACATCTAGATTTGGATATTCCATCATTGCTATTTTTGAAGCTGAATAAACACTCGCTCCTATTTCACTTACAACTGCGTATTTTATGTCTAAATTATTTTCATTTATTAGTTTTACTATAAATGCTGCTGTCTCTTGTGAAGCTGTTCCATTTCCAATAGCAATTGAGTTGATTTTATATTTTTTGATTAACTCTAAAACTACTTTTGAAGAGTTTACAAAATCTTCTTTTGGTTTTGTGGGATAAATCACATTTGAAGCTAGATAGTTTCCATTTTCATCAATAACAGCTAATTTACAACCACTTACAAAGCCAGGATCCATTCCTAAAATCACTTGATTTACAAGTGGAGGAGTAAGAAGTAGCTCTTTTAGATTTTTTCCAAAAAGATTTATTGCTTCACTTGAGGCTTTCTCTTTTAGTTCGCTCAGCGCTTCTCTTTTTAGACTTGGAAGAAGTAATCTTTTTAGTCCATCTTTATAGGCTTCAAAAACTAACTCTTTTGAGCTTGATGCACTTGAGGGAATTTTATATTTTTTTATATTTTCTAAAATATAGTTTTCATCAACTTCAATTTTTACTGTTAGTTCTTTTTCATTTACAGCTCTATTTATTGCTAGAAATCTATGTGATTTTATATATTTAACTTTTTCACTAACATTTGCAACACTTACATAAACACCATTTTCATTAAATGTTTTTGTTTTTTTAGTCTCTAAAATTCCATAGTTTAAAACTGTATTTCTAATCACTTCTTTTGTTCTAAAATCATCGGCATATCTTTGAGCGATAATATCACTAGCTCCAGATATTGCATCTTCTATCGTTGTAACTTCTTTATTTATAAACTGTTTTGCTTTTTGGTTTATCTCGTCAAGTGAATATTTCATTGATTGAATAATATTTGCTAATGGTTCAAGTCCATTTTCAATAGCAGTTGATGTTCTTGAAGATTTTTTATCTTTGAAAGGTGCGTAAATATCTTCTAACATTTGTAAAGTTGTAGCACTATTTATATGAGCTTTGATTTTTTCATCTAAAAAGTTTCTCTCTTTTAAAATGCAAATTATCTCTTCTTTTCTTGTTAGAAGTTTTAGTGAATAATTATATATATCTTCAAAATCACGAAGTTGTTCATCTGTAGCATTTGAAGTTAAATCTTTTCTATATCGAGCAATAAAAGGAATCGTACAACCATCTTCTAAAAGTTTTAGTATGTTTTGAATAACACTTTTAGAAAATGAGGTTTTTTCTTCTAAAAGTGCTATTAAATTATCAGTCAAGAATTACCTCTTTAAAATCACTTCTTGTGTTGTTTAAAGGTTTATTTGAAGATGCTCTAACCGTGTAAACAAAAGAGATTTTTGCTTTGTCACTATTGTTTTTACTTGCGTGGTGGAGAGTTTTGCAGTGAAATAAAACGACATCACCTTTTTGAAGATTTGCATGAACTTTATTTTTTATGATTTCAATATTTTTTGTATGTTCATCTTTGAAATTACTTACTTCATCAAATTGGTCTTTTTCAAAAATTAGTTTATGAGAAGCTGGAATAAACTCTAAAAGTCCATTATCTAAATATTCATCACCTAAAGCTAACCAAACAGAAACTAAATCATTATTTTCAAAATTCCAATAACGTCTATCTTGATGCCAAAAAGTTCTAGTACTTTCATGTGGTAACTTTGTCATAATAGAGTTATGATGAGCAAGAGTTAAAACAGGAGTGTCATTTAAAACTTGTTTTAAAATTGGTCTGATTTTCTCATTTGTCATCCATTTTTGGAAAACTTCTTCTCTATCATAAACTTGTCTTAGTCTTCTTACTGTTATTTTATCAATATCATTTTGCATATACTCTTGTTCAGTTTCAATAGGAGCAGTTTTATTTTCTAAATGAATTTTAGCTTTTTCTAAAATCTCATCACAAAGTGCTGAATCTGCAAAGTTTTTAAGGATTAAAAATCCATTTTCATGGAACTCTTTTAATTGATTTTCATCTAATTTCATGGCTTCTCTTAATATTAATTATTTTGCGTAATTATAGTAAAAAAAGCTTTTTTTTAATTGATAAGTGCATTATGCCATTGAACTAAACTAATTCTTCTTCCATCAAGTACTTTTAAAACTTCATGAGTGAAATATGGATTACTTAAAAATACTACCATATCACCAGCTTTTGGTTTTAATTTTACTTTATTGCCATTTTTATCACAAAGAAAATTAAATAAAAGTTCACCACCTGTGAAACTGTTTTCACTTGGAGTTTCATCATAAGATGTTGTAAATAGAACAGTTGAAACTCTTCTTTGTCTTGCAACAGGAAGAAAGCCAATTAATTCATTATCTTTGTATAACATACTTGAATCATCACTATGCATAGTATAAAATGAATCTTTTAAATATTCTAGAACTTGAACTTCTGTAGATGCTGTAAGTGCTAATTTAAAATAATCTTCAATTTTAGATTGGAAGTCTAAGAATCTATTTGTATAAATCTTTAAATTTTCTTCATCTAATGAATAGATATTTGTTTTTCTAATCTCTTCATTTGTTTGAGCTTTGATTAAAACATCTTTTAATTTTAATTGAGCTTTTTGATAATCATCATTTTCTTTGATTTTTTTATTAATCTCTTTGCACTCTTGGTCATTCAAAAAGTTTTCAATAATTAAATATGGA
>JBBRXF010000024.1:0-23375 GCA_038248665.1 Campylobacterales bacterium
TATATGGATGATGATAAAAATGTATTAGCAAATGAATTTTTATATAGATACCAAATATTAAAACAAAAAGATGATAACGTAGGATTAGAAAAGTTCTTTTCATATACAAATTTAAATCCAAGTTTTATAAAAGTAAATGAAAATAACCCAATAATAATTGATTTTTATCATGACTATTATCTAGATTTATTAAAAAATAATAATATTCCATTAGCAAATGAAATATTAAATAAACTCTATATAAAAGAAAAAGAGTTAAAAGCTTTTGTATATTCTCCTTTTGTAGAAACAGAGTTATCAAGAATTGCAAAAGATGCAAATAATAATCAAAAATCAGTTGATTTATTACTAGAAGCTTTACAAAATACTAGAAAAATAAAACCAAATGATGAGGTTAAGATTTATTATGATATTCTGAGTTTATATGATGTATTAGGAAATAAAATCAAAAAAAATGAATATATTAAAAAATGTAAAGAAGTAAAAGATAGTGTTGATAGTTTATATAAAAAAATGTGCGATGAGATGTAATGGATATTGAAGATATATTAAATAGAATTGACTCAACAAATCTTTCTATTCCTTTTGGAAGAATAAAAAATATTTCATCTACAACACTTACTGCAACTGGATTAGAAGTTGCTGTCGGAGATATTGTAAAAATAGAATCAGTAATACATTTATACACTGTTTTAGGAATGGTAGCCTCAATTGATGCAAAATCATTTACTGTAGTTCCTTTCTCTTTTATTGAAGGCTTTAGAATACATGATAAAGTTTATGTGCAAAAAGATGGATTAACGGTTAAATGCGGTTATGGATTATTAGGAAGAGTTATAAATGCCTTGGGTGAACCTATTGATAATAAAGGTAAAATTACAGATTTAGAAGAAAATGCACCCATAAATAAACTATCTATGCCTGCACTTGAAAGAGGAATAATAGATCAAAAATTTGCAACAGGTGTAAAAGCTATTGATTCTATGTTAACAAGTGGAAAAGGTCAGAAAGTAGGTATCTTTGCAGGTTCTGGTGTCGGTAAATCAACTCTTATGGGAATGATTGTAAGGGGATGCGAAGCTCAAATTAAAATTGTTGCTTTAATTGGAGAGCGGGGACGTGAAATTCCTGAATTTATTCATTATAATTTAGATAACAATTTAGAAAATACAGTAATTGTAGCGGCAACTTCAGATGAATCTGCTCTTATGAGAAAATATGGAGCATTTACAGCAATGGCAATTGCTGAATTCTTTAGAGACAAAGGTCATGATGTTTTATTAATGATGGATTCTGTTACGAGATTTGCTATGGCTCAAAGGGAAATAGGATTGAGTACTGGAGAACCACCTGTGAGTAGAGGTTATCCACCATCTGTATTTGCATTACTTCCTCAATTGATGGAACGTGCGGGAAATAATAAAAAAGGTTCTATTACTGCATTTTTTACAGTTTTGGTTGATGGTGATGATATGAACGATCCAATAGCAGACCAAAGTAGATCAATTTTAGATGGACATATAGTTCTTACAAGAGAGTTAACTGAACAAGGATTTTATCCTCCAATAAATCTTTTAAAATCGGCTTCAAGGGTTATGGATAAGGTCGTAAACAAAGAGCATTATAATGATTTCTTAAAGTTAAAAAGAGTATTATCACTAATAAAAGAGAATGAAGTGTTGGTTAGAGTTGGTGCTTATAAAACTGGTATGGATCCAGAACTTGACAATGCAATGGCAAAGAAAGAGCAAATAAGAGAATTTCTAACTCAAGATACTCAAAAAATTTTTGAATTTAATGAGATTGTAGCAATGTTTAGAAAGGTTTTACAATGATAAGTCAAACGGAACAAATGTCATATAGATTGAGTGTTTTGGATGCTCAATATCAAAAAAATAGTTATCAAATGAGCACAAAAAACATACTTCAACAAGGAAGTGATGATTCTATGCTTTATTCAAGAATAATATCTGTTGATGATAAAGTGAAAACATATGAAGGCTTACAAACCCAAATTGAGAGAACGAATATCCAAAATAATGCTGCAGATTCAAGTATGAGTGAGATGAAAAAAGCTTATGAATCAATGAAAACAGAATTAATTAAAGCTAATACATCAACAACTAATGCTAGTGGAATCGCAGCAATTGTTGCAAATATTTCTGGATTAAAAGAAAATCTTTATCAATTAGCTAATACTCAAGTAGAGGGTGAATATGTTTTTGCAGGATCTGATTCTTCTGTTAAGCCATTTGAAAAAGATACAAGTGGAAAAGTTACATATGTAGGGAATAATCAGTTAAGAAAAGTAGCAGTGGAAGAAGGTTCTTATAGAGAGCGAGGAATTACTGGATTTGACATGATGATGTATCCCACAGCAAGTGCAACAAAAGGTGAAACTTTAAATTTTTCTCAATCAGATAGAATTATTGATCAAGAAGGTAATGAATGGAAATTAAATTCTCCGACTAATGATACATTAACAAAATATGATTTACAAGGAAATATAACTACAGATACCCTTCCTGTTACAAATGATGGATTAACTCCTCCAACATTTAGCGCAGTAATGCCAACAACAGATGGTATAAAATTTGAAGCAAAAACAAACATTTTTGATCTTGTAGATAGTGCTTTAAATGCATTAAAAAAAGTTGATAGTGTTGGTAATCCAATTTCTGATGATGAATCAAAAACATTAATTGGTAAAAGCCAAACTGAACTTGATAAAGCTTACGATGGAGTAAATATTGCCCATGCTCAACTAGGTGGAAGAAATGAGATATTTGAATCAGCTCTTGATAGAGTAAGTTCAAAATTAACACAATATAATATTTTATCTCAACAAATTGGCTCTGCAGATTTAGCAAAAGTTGCAGTTGAAGCAAAAGCTTTGGAATTAACATATACAGCACTTTATTCAACAATTAGCAAAACAAATACATTGTCGCTAGTTAATTTTTTAAATTAACTAGCTAAACATAATTAATATATGATTATAAAAAAGTTATTTTCAAAAGATTTAATAGTTGTTGCACTATTTGTTTCAATACTATTAATCATAATAGTACCCTTACCAAAAGAAATTTTAGATTTCTTTTTGGTAATATCTTTATCTATATCTGTACTTATTTTATTAATATCTTTATATATTCAAAAACCCTCAGATTTAACAACATTTCCAACACTTATTTTAATATTTGCACTTTTTAGATTATCTTTAAATATTGCAACAACAAGATCAATTTTAAGTGAAGGTCACAATGGGCCTGATGCTGTAAGTTCAATTATTTCTGCTTTTGGAGAATTTGTTGTTGGTGGAAATATGGTTATTGGTATTATTATATTTATTATATTAGTACTTATTAATTTTATGGTTGTAACTAAAGGTGCTACAAGGGTTGCTGAGGTAACTGCAAGATTTACACTTGATTCAATGCCAGGTAAACAAATGGCAATTGATGCGGATTTAAATGCTGGATTTATTGATGATAAAGAAGCACAAGCAAGAAGAAAAAGTTTAATTTCTGAAGCAAATTTTTATGGAGCAATGGATGGATCTTCTAAGTTCGTAAAAGGTGATGCTGTTGCAGGTATTATTATTACAATTGTAAATCTAATTGGTGGAATATTAATAGGACTTTTTCAACATGATATGACAATATCTGATGCTGGAGAAGTATATACAATTTTAACTATTGGAGATGGATTAGTAGCACAAATTCCAGCTTTAATTTTATCAACTGCAACTGCAATTATTATTACTCGTTCTAATATGGATGAAGAGAAATTTGCAAGTCAATCTATCTCTCAATTGGTTAAAGATAGTAAATCATTAATTTTATTAGGGATAGGTTTACTATTATTTGGTTTCATTCCAGGTTTCCCAACAGGTATTTTAATGATGATGGGTGCTCTAATGATATTTATTGGTTATGTAATTACTATGATAGATGATAAACAAGATAATGCAGTAACTAGATTCTTTAAACCTGTAGTTTTAAAAGCAAAAGTTGATGAAGATGTAAGTACTTTAAAAGAGAGAAAGAAAAGTATGGCTGTTGCTGATGAATCTCAAACTATTGAAAATATAATGAAATTAGAAGTTTTAGAGTTAAAACTTGGAATTAGATTATTACAATTAGTACAGGGAAATTCTGAATTACTTGATAAAATAAAGGCCATTAGAAAAACAATTGCTAGTGAATTAGGTTTTGTAATTCCACAAATTAGAATTTCAGATGATGCAAATTTATCACCAAATGAGTATCAATTATATTTAAAAAGAATACCAGTTGTAAAAGGTAAAATTGAAGTTGATAAACTTCTTGCAATGGGTGGGCTATCAAACGAAAAATTAGTTGGATTAAAGGTAAAAGAGCCTGTATTTAATCTTGATGCAACTTGGATTGCAACAGATTTAAAAGAAGAAGCATTGATGAAAGGATTTACTGTTGTTGATGGTCCAACAATTATTTCAACTCATCTTTCTGAAATTATTAAAAAACATGCTGAAGATATTATTACTAGACAAGATATTGTTGATATTGTAGATAGATTAAAAAAAGATTTCCCAATTGTAATAGATGAAGCTATGAAAGTAACTTCTTATGGTTCTTTATTAAAAGTATGTAAAGACTTATTACATGAAAAAATTCCAATTATCGATATGTTAACAATTATTGAAGCAGTAGCAGATATTGCAGAGTTTACAAAAGCTCCAGAGATTTTACTTGAACATGTAAGAGCTAAGCTTTATAGACTTATTACTCAAAAGTTCAAAGATACAGATGGTGTTTTACATATTGTTACAATTAAACCAGATTTAGAACAACAGTTTATTGGGAAACTTCAAGAGCATCATGGGGTTTCACAGCTTATGATTTCAATTGCAGAAATTAATAATCTTGTGACAAAAACAAAAAAACTTTTAGATGATGTAGAAGCAAAAGGTTTTTCAAAAGTAACAATGGTTGTAGATCCTGTTTTAAGAAAAAGAATATCGGAAATTTATGAGAAGTTTGGTCTTCAAGTTTCTGTTTTATCCCATGCAGAACTTGATTCAAAAGCAAACTTTGCAATTGAGGGAACTTTAGAATTTTAAAGAAAATAAGGAAAATTTATGAGAATAATATGGATTTGTTTATTAGCAATTTCCTCTATATTTGCAAATGAATATTACGCAAAATTAGAACCAATAGATAGTTTTCAAGTTAAATCAGCAGTTGCTGGGAAAGTAATATATTCTAACTCTAAAATAGAAGGATTTCAAGCTAATAATTCAACTATTATTGAAATAGATTCTTTCGTAAATAAAGTAGAATTAGAACAATCAAAAAATAAATTAAAATTTATTGATGAAATGTTAGAAATTGAAAAAAATAATTATAGTAGATTAAATCAAGTTACGTCTAAATCAGAATTTGAAAAAGATACACAAAAGTTAAAAGTTATCAATTTAGAGTCTTCAAAAGCTGATATGATTATAAAAATAGAGACTTTAAAAGATACTATTTCTAATAAAAAGTTAGTAGAAAAATCAAACTATATTTTTAATATTGCTGTAAAAGATGGGGATTATGTAAGTCCTGGAACACTGCTTTATGAATCAAAAGATTTATCAAAAGGGAAATTAGAAATTTTTGTTCCAATTGCTCAAATTGATGAAATTAAAAATAAAGATATTTATCTTGATGGTGTAAAAAGTAATGTAAAAATATCAAAAATTTATGATGTTGCAGATGCTACAAATATCTCTGCATATAAAGTAGAGTTGATAATCGAAGATGTAAAAATATTTTCAAGGTTGGTAAAAATTGAATTCAAATAATAAAGTAGCTTGTCCCTTAGATTGTTATGATGCTTGTCAAGGACAGATTATAGATGAAAATATTAAAGGTTCAAAAGAGCATAAAACTACAAATGGAAAACTTTGTGTTAATTTTGCAAATTTATTAAAAGAAGAGAATTTAAAAAATGCTTTTTTTGAAGGTAAAGAAATTTCATTGGAAGAATCTTTAAATATTTTAGTGGATAAACTAAAAACTACAACACCTGAAAAAACACTTTTTTATAAGGGAAGTGGAAATATTGGTGTTATGCAAAGTGCTACAAAAAACTTTTTTACTCAGTATGGTTCAACTTTAACAAGAGGAAGTTTATGTGATGGTGGTGGCGGTGCTGGAATTGAAGCAGGTCGTCAAAATGTAATTAATCCACCAATTCAGAAATTAATTGATGCGGATATTATTATTGTTTGGGGAAGAAACTTTACTGTTACTTCATCTCATATGTATAATTTAGTAAAGGACAAAACTTTTATAACAATAGATCCAGTAAAAACTGAGATTGCAAAAAAATCAAAAATCCATATGCAAATAAATCCAAAAACTGATTATGAATTAGCTTTGTTATTTACTAGATTTGCTCATATGCAAGATTTAGAAGATAAAGAATTCATCGAAGAGTTTGGAAATGGGGCAGATTGGTTTTTTGATATATCAAGAAATAGACCAGTTATATCTTATGAAACAACAACTGGCGTTCCCCTTTCTTTAGTGAATGAATTTTTTGATTTAATTGAAAACAAAAAAGTAGCTATTGTTTTAGGTCTTGGAGTTCAAAAATATTTTGAAGGAGCTTCAATAACTAGATGTATTGATTCTTTTGCTGCTTTTATGGGTTTTCATAAAAAAGATGCAGGTGGAGTTTGGTATTTAAGTGATTCAGCTTATGGATATAAAAAACAGTTTGAAGTAAAAGGTAAAAATAAAAAAGTATCTATTCCACAAGTTGATTTTGGTTCTTATGATTTAGTTTTTATTCAAGGTGCAAATCCTGTTGTTTCTGCTCCAAATACAAAAAAAGTAATTGAGGGTTTAAAAAAATCTTTTGTAGTTTATTTTGGAACAACTTTAAATGATACTTGTGAATATGCAGATTTAATTATTCCATCAAGTTCATTTTTATCTAAAAAAGATGTTAGATTATCTTATGGACATGAATTAAAAGCAATCTCTCAAATAGTAAAAGAAAAAGATGAAAATAGTATTAGTGAATATGACTTAGCAAATTATCTATTAAAAGAGTTTGGTTTTGATAAATTAAAAGATGAAGATGAGATTATTTCATATTATGAAAATACAAAACCAGTTTTAGATGATTTTGAAACTTTTGATTTTGTAGAAGAGCTTGATATTGAACCTCTTTATAAAGAAAAAACAGCAGATAATTTTTATTTAATTACTGCAAAAAATAAAAAATCTTTAAACTCTCAATTTACTTCAGATGATTTTGTTTATTTAAATTCAAGTACAAATTTTAAAGAGAATGATGAAGTTCTTATCTCTTCAAAAAATGGAAGTGCAAAATTTATTGTAAAAATAGATGATGATATAAAAAGTAATTGTGCTTTCTTTTTTACTGGAAACAAAAATGTAAATTATTTAACACCAGCTTTGGAAGATGAAAGTTCATTTTCAGCTATGTATCAAGAGGTTTTAGTAGAAATTGAATTATCGTAAACTTTTTGCTGAACACAAAATTATAAGGGATTTATCTCTTGTTCAATTTATTGCATATTTTGGTGCATGGTTTTCAAATGTAGCAATTTATACTATGCTTGTTGATTTTGGCTCGACAGAGTTTGCAATTTCAATTGTAACGGCAATGCATTTTTTACCAGCAGTTTTAATCGCTCCTTTTTCAGGAGCAATTATTGATAGGGTAAAAATAAAACCTTTGATGATTACTCTTTTAATAACTGAATTATTGATGACCATTTTATTTTTAACAATTGATAATAAAGAACAAATTGGCTTTTTAATGATTCTAATTTTTATTAGAATGAGTGCTGCTTCAATGTTTTTCTCAACTGAAATGTCACTTTTAGCAAAACTTCTAAATGGTAAACCTCTTCAAATGGCAAATGAGATTCATTCAATCATTTGGTCATTTACTTATGCAGTTGGAATGGCAATAAGTGGATTTATAGTAAATCTATATGGAGTTAAAACAGCTTTTATAATTGATGCTACAATCTTTGCTATTGCCTTAATAGTTTTTATTAGAATTGATTTTGTTGTAAAGTCGAGTGTCACAAGTGATAAAATATTTCAGTTAATAAAAGATGGATTTATCTATATTAAAAATGACAAGATTATGCTTTATTTGATTTTTTTACATTCATGTGTAGGTTTAACTTCCTTTGATGCATTGATTACAATATTAGCAAAAAATGAATATAAATATGTCATTTCAGTTCCACTTGCTATTGGAATTTCAAATGCAGTAAGAGCTGTAGCTTTAATGTTTGGACCAATGATTATTTCAAAATATGTTACAAAAGAGAACTTACACTATTTATTAATTTTTCAAGGAATTGCCATAATTTTATGGGGATTAATGCAAGAAAACTTTTATGTTTCATTGATAGCTTTATTTATTGTTGGGCTTAGTACTACGACTTTATGGTCATTTACCTATGCTTTATTACAAGATAAATGTGATGAAAAATATATTGGTCGAGTAATATCTTACAATGATATGTTCTTTATGCTTTCATGTATTACAACAACACTGTTTATTGGCTTAATGGCAAGTTTAACTTCTGTTGATATAATAACTATTCTTTTAGGAGTAGGGTTTTTAGCCTTTGCTTTTTACTATACAAGGATTTTAAAATGGATATAAACGAAAAAGTTTTATTGCTTGCAATATTAAAAAAAGAGTCTGAAGAGTCTTTAAATGATGTTGTTTTAAAACTAGAAAATACAGGTCTGTTCTCTTTAAAAGAGGGGAAAAGATTGTTGAAAAAACTTAAAAAAGAAGAGTTTTTAAGTGATTCATTTTTAACTTTAAAAGGTGATGCAATAGCAAAAAATGTAGAACAAGAATTTAAAATATAAAAAGGGAAATAATGATTTTAGATTACAAAGATATTGACGATTTAAACAGATATAAAATTATGTCAGGAACAGTGATTCCACGACCAATTGCATGGATTGTAACAGATGATGATGGTGTTTTAAATGCTGCACCATTTTCTTATTTTATTCCAATCTCTTCAAATCCAGCACTATTACTTGTGGCAATTGGGAAAAAAGATGATGGAAGTCCAAAAGATTCATTAGCAAATATCTTAAAAACAAAAAAAGCGACTATTTGTTTTGTAAATAAAGAGAATGTTGATAAAGTGCAAAAATGCGCAACACCTCTTGGAAAAGAAGTTAGTGAAATTGAAAAATTTGAAATTGATGTTACAAATGTTATGGATGGATTTCCTCCAATGATTTCATCATCTCAAAGTGCAATGTTCTGTGAATATTATGATACTTATGAAATTCCAGGCGATACAACACCTGTTATTTTAGAATTGAAATATCAATTTATTGAAGATGAAAGAATTAATGAGAGAAATCATATAAATGTGGAAAATATTGGAAGATGTGGAGTTACATTTAAAGCTTTAGTTGATTTATAATTAAAAGGCTAAGGCCTTTTAATTTTTTGTTTTAAACTGCTGTATTTCCACAGTGTGCGCATTTTTTTGCAGCAACTGGAATTTCCATTGCACAATCACTACAAACTTTAGTTTTTGCAATTACAACATCCTCTTTTTTTAACTTATTATATGATTTTATAAACATAAACATTACAAAACCTAAAATTACAAATGAAATTGTATCATTAACAAATAGACCTAATTTAATTGCAGGAGCTCCTGCTTTTTCTAAATCAGCAAGTGTTGCATAAGTATTTCCATCTAAAGAGATAAATAGTTGTGAAAAATCAACTCTTCCAAGTAATAGTCCAATTGGAGGCATTATTACATTTGTTACAAGTGATTTGATTAATGTCGCAAATGCTGCTCCAAAAATAAATCCAACTGCCATATCAACTACATTTCCTTTTATAAGAAAATCTCTAAACTCTTTTAACATATATTACTCCTAATTATTTCTGAAATTATAATCTAAAAATCTTCATCAATAATAAAATAATGAATTAGCATATTAAAAAATTAAATAAATAAGAACAAAATAATCAGAAAATTACAAATTGATTACAAATAATTGTTGGTAACCAAATTGTAAGAAAACAAAGATAAATTACAAAAAAATTAAAAAGGTACAAAATGAATAATTTGAAATTGCGAAATAAGATATTTTTAATATTGTTATTACCTATTGTTGCAATATTAATTTTATCTTCAAACTCGATTTATGATAAATATGAGAAAAATGTAAAAATGAATGAAAGTCTAGACTATCTCTATTTTTTAGAAAATGTTTCATCTTTAATACATGATTTACAAAAAGAGAGAGTTCTTTCAATTTTGTTTTTGGAGAGTTATGGAAAAGAGTTTGTCAATGAATTTAAGAATCAAAGTACAAAAAGTGATGAATCAATTAATAAGTTAAATGAATTTCTCAAAGAGTACTCTTTTTCAAAAGATGAAGAATTAATTAAAAAGATTTCAGACTTTGAAAAAAGCATAAAAGACCTTATCCAAATTAGACAAAAGTGTAATAGTCTAGAAATTAGTAAACAAGATTTAGAAAAGTACTATACTCTTGAAATAGATAATTTAACATATTTTATAGATGATTTAATCTCTTACTCAAATATTGGAAATTTATCTAAATATTCTCAATCATATATCGCATTTAATAAATTAATTGAAAAATCATTTAATGAACAAGAGTATATAAGAAATATTTTAAATATTGGAAATATTATTGGTGATGATTATAATAGTTTTTTAAATTCTGTTTCAAAACAAAATCTATATTTAGAGACAATAAAAGATAATATTTTTGATGAAGATTTAAAAAATCTAAAAAAAATATATTCAACAAATGATTTTATTGAGATGGAAAATATTAGAAAAGTAATATTTTTAAAGAGTCAAAAAAATGATTTTATGTTAAAAATAAAAGAGCTTAGTGGTTATGGTGGATTAATTCATTTCTATAAAGACTTTTTAGAAACAAAAGATGACAAATTATTAAATAAAATGCAATCAAAACATTCATCACTTTTAAAAGTAATAAAATTTTATGAGAAATTTGATGGAACAACACCAGAAGAGATAGAGTTATTAAAAACATTACGAGATACATTTGATTTAATGATTTCTAATGCCTATGATATTTCACAATCTGAAAATAGTAGTTCTAAAGGTATTGAAAAAGTTGATAATAAAAATGCAATTAATTCAATTGATAAACTTTCAAACAACATTTATGGGGCAAATATTGACTGGAAAGAAAAATCAACTAATAAAATTAACCTATTAATTGATTCTGAAAAAACTTTGTTTAGTAATTTAATTTTATATGTAAATAGTGATATTAGTAGTTTTAGAAATCAAATTATTTATGAGTTGATTTTTATAACAATTCTATTTTCATTAACTTTTTTAATTATCTATTTTATGACAAAAAAAATAGTTTCTTCAATAAATAAATTTCAAGTAAATCTAAATGAATTTTTAGCTTATTCAATGAAAGAAAAAGATAGTGTAACTTTACATGATTTAGAGGGAAATGATGAATTTGCTATTATGACAAGAGATATGAATGGTCAAATTGAAAAAATTCAAGAGATACAAAAACAAGATAAAAAAGTAGTTCTAGAAATTTCAGATGTAATGGAAAAAGTTAATAATGGTTTCTTTGAATATTCAATTAAACAAGTAGCAGTAACAAAAGATATTGAAGATTTAAGATTAATTATAAATAAAATGCTAAATAGAACAAAGTTGAAAATTGACAATATAAATCTTTTATTAAATAGTTATACTCAATCAAATTATGTTTTTAAACTTGATGATATACAGAAAAAAGGAATGTATGGAGATTTCGGAACTTTATGTACTGCTACATCACTTTTAGGACATTCATCTTCTGAATTAATTGCAATGATTACAAATGCAGGAATAGAACTTGAGAATAACACTAAAACTTTAGCAACTTCGTCAAATGAATTAGCTCTTTCTTCAACACAACAAGCAACTTCATTAGAGCAAAGTTCAGCTGCTCTTGAACAAATAACTTCAAATATTAGAAACAACAATGAAAATATGAATAAAATGATGAACATTGCAAATGATGTAAATGATGCAGCAAATGTTGGAAGTAAATTTGCACTACAAACTTCAAGTTCAATGGATGAAATAAATGATAAGGTAAAAGCAATAAATGAAGCAATTTCTATAATTGATCAAATTGCATTTCAAACAAATATCCTTTCACTAAATGCAGCTGTTGAAGCAGCAACTGCTGGGGAAGCTGGAAAAGGATTTGCTGTTGTTGCTGCAGAAGTGAGAAACTTAGCAAATAGAAGTGCTGAAGCAGCCAAAGAGATAAAAGGATTAGTAGAAAGTGCAAGTGAGAAGTCAAATGAGGGTAAAAATATAGCCCAAGATATGATAAAAGGGTATGAAAGTTTAACTTCAAAAATCACTCAAACAAAAGATATTATTCATAGTGTTACACAGTTTAGTAAAGAGCAAGAAGTGGGAATTATTCAAATAAATGAAACAATTTCTAGACTAGATATTGCTACTCAAAAAAATGCATTCACTTCTTCAAATATAGATGTTTTATCAAAAGAGGTTTCTAAATTATCTAGTAGATTATTACAAATAACTGCACAAGCAAAAATTGATAAAAAATATTACGAGATGGTTGAAAATATTGATTTAATGAAAGAAGTTTCAAAATATAAAAATGACCATATAAATCTAAAGAAAAAATATTTCTCAACTTTAGATAGTTTTGAAAGTTGCACAGTTGTAGATTGTAAATCTTGTAATATGGGAAAATGGATTACCCTTTGTGAAACTGAAAAAAGAGATTTTACAAAAGTAAAAGAGTGGGAAATATTAAAACAAAACCATGAAGATGTTCACCAAAAAGTTCAAATTTACATGGATAATAATGCTAAAAAAGCTGAAAATAAAATCTTAAGAGAAATATCTGCAAAAATTGAAGATGCTACAATTAACGTATTTGATAGTTTAAATGATATTTTGTTTGTGGATTCTAAGAAATCTAAGAACAATTCTCTATAATTATATATACTTGTATATAACTCTATATAAATATATAAAACAAAGCAAGAGCTTTGTTTTATTGAACAACTTGATGAAGTTTAGAACATTGCCCTAAATAAGTATCCATTCCACACATGTCGTTCATAATATCTACGAAACTGTGAGCATGGGCATTGTAAACATATACAAAAATCTCATCACCTTTCTTTAAAAAGTTCTTTTTTCCAAAATCTGTATATGCTGTTGCACCTGCTGCTATTAAAATACCTTTTGCATTTTTAGCATCAAACATAAATTGTGTTAACTCTTCTAATGGTCCACAATCCTCTTGAGTATTTAATTTATTTATCATCCAATCTTTTAGTTGATGAAAAAAGTAGCTATATGATTTTACAGCACTTGTTGTTCCATAATCATAAACAATACCATCTCTTTTTATAAATGAAGAGATATGATATTTATTTAAAATTCCTTTTTCAGTAAAGTTATCAATCTCTATAATATCTTGAGAGATACCTTTTGTATTTGTTCCCCAGTTTTTTTTAGTGCTAAGTTTTTCACCATTATTTACTCTAATAGAACAGTCGTTAAAGGCTGAAAAATATTTAGGAATAATATCAACAACTTTTCCATCTTTGTATTCAAAGTCACAAATTAAAGCAACTTCTGCTTCAACTTGAAGATTTTCATTTTCTCTTCCATGTGTTAATATGATTTCATCACATATTGGATAAGTTCCTAAAAAGCTATTGTGACCTTTTATATAAAAAGGGAACATCCCTTTTGGAGCATCTTTTTCTTCGGTTTTTATTACTGCAAATTCGCTAGCTTCTCCAGCTTCACCAAGGTGATTAGCAAAATTTCCAGCAACAGCAAAACCTAAATAATCTTTTAAATCATCTAATAACATTTTATTATTTTCCTATGTATTATATTATTGCTTGAAGAATAGCATTTATTGTATTTTCTTAAAGTCAAAAATTGAATATAGTTTATCGGTATAAGAATTATTTTAGAAAAGAGTAATACAAAGTTATAAATTAAGCAGAATCACAAAAGGCAAAAGCCTTTTGTAGATTATTTAAACTAAATTGTTCTCCATTTAGCAGGACCAGTTGTGTGAATTGAAACACCTTCTGTATCAACGGCAACTGTTACAGGCATATCTTTTACTTCAAATTCATAGATAGCTTCCATACCAATTTCTTCAAATGCAAGAACTTTTGCAGATTTGATTGATTGAGAAATCAAGTAAGCAGCTCCACCAGTTGCAATTAAATAAATAGATTTATACTCTTTAATTAAATCAATTGTTGGTTGTTTTCTTTCAGCTTTTCCAATCATTCCCATGATTCCAATTTCCATCATGTCTTTTGTAAATTTATCCATTCTAGTTGATGTAGTTGGTCCCGCAGGTCCTACTGCTTCATCTCTTACTGGATCAACAGGTCCAACGTAATAGATGAATCTGTCTTTTAAGTCAACACCATTTGGAAGTGGTTTACCAGCATTTTTGTACTCAACAATTTTTTTATGAGCAGCATCTCTAGCTGTTAAAATTTTTCCTGAAAGTAATAATGTATCACCTGATTTAAATTGAGATAAGTTCTCTTTTGTTAAATCTGCAATATTTACTCTTTTAATTGTATCCATTGGTAATTCAATATCTGGCCAAATATCTAATGAAGGTACATTAAATATAGCTGGTCCATTTCCACCTTTTAATTTAAAGTGAATATGTCTAGTTGCAGCACAGTTAGGAATCATTGCAACTGGAAGTGAAGCAGCATGACATGGGTAATCTAAAATTTTAACATCTAAAACTGTAGTTAATCCACCTAATCCTTGAGCTCCAATACCAATTTTATTAATATCTTCATATAATCTTAATCTTAATTCTTCTAAAGCATTTTGAGGACCTCTCGCTTGTAGTTCATGAATATCAACATGACCCATTAAAGACTCTTTTGCTAAAAGCATAGCTTTTTCTGGATTTCCACCAATACCAATACCTAAAATTCCAGGAGGACACCAACCAGCACCCATTTCTCTAACATTTGCCATAACCCAGTCATAAACTGAATCTGATGGATTTAATACTGCAAATTTAGATTTGTTTTCACTACCACCACCTTTTGCAGCAACTGTAATATCTAATTCATCTGAATTATCAACAGTTACATGAATAACAGCTGGAGTATTGTTTTTTGTATTTGTTCTTTTTCCTGCAGGATCTGAAACAACAGAATATCTTAAAGTATTATCTGGATTAGTATAACCTTTTGCTACACCTTCATTTAATACATCAACTAACTCTTTAGTCAATTCAAGTTTAGCATTTAATCCAACTCTGATAAAAATGTTAACACTTCCAGTATCTTGACATAAAGGTCTGTGACCCATAGCACACATTTTAGAGTTTATTAAAATTTGTCCAATTGCATTTTTAGCAGCTTCTGATTTTTCAACTTCATAAGCTTCAACCATACCTTTTACGAAATCTTCTGGGTGAAAATATGAAATATACTGACATGCATCAGCAATACTATCTATAATATCTTGTTCTTTTATTACTTTCATTTTTTTCCTTTTACTTTAGAAATTCAATTATTATACCAATGCACAGATGAAAGAAATCTTTTTTTATTAAATAAAAGAGATTTTATTCAATATTAGTGTGAACTTTTCTCATTTAAAAAAAAGTTTAAATTTAGAAGAATAACTTAAGACTTAAAAGTCTTAAGTTAAAATGGTTAAGAGAAGAATCTTTTAGTTACTTCATCTTGTAATTTTGTTCCAGAGAAGTTTGCTCTTTGAACTAATTCCCAGAAATATCTGTAAGTTGCTCTATCGTGTAATTCACCATCATATTGAATTGGTCCCCACTCAGCATCTTGAGCAGCTAATAAAATATTTTGAGCAGCTTCAAGTTCTGTAAAGTCTGGTTTCATTGCATCAACAATAGCTTGAACTTGAGTTGGGTAAATTGACCACATTCTCATAAATCCGAACTCATTTCTTGCTTTTTCAGCATCTTTATAAGTTTGGTATGGATTTTTTAAATCAAGTGTAACATTGTGTGCAGGAATAATGTGATTAGAAAGTGCCGCTTGAACAACTTTAGCTTTTGCAGCTGCAATTAATCTATGCTCAAATTGACCTGGACTTCTCATATTAGAAGCAGGAATTGCACCTTGGTAACCAGAAACGAAGTCCATTAATCCAAAGTCTAATACTTGTACCCATGGTAGTGTTGCAGTTTTTTCAACATCTCTTAAAGCACCATGAGTTTCAATTAAAACGTGAATTGGGATTTCTCTTTTAATTCCAGCTTTTTTTGCAGTTTCTTGGATATATTCAACTTGAGTTTTTGCATCTTCATAAGAAGTTGATTTTGGAATTGTAATATATGCTAATTTTTCTCCAGCACCTGGTACTAAAATATCAATATCTTGTCTCCAATCTGGATGGTCAAAATCGTGAATTCTAGTTCCAGCCATTCCATAAGGATTAGCATCAGAATTAACAACTCTTACGATCATTTCAGCATGTGCAACTTCTTTACCAGTTTCAGCTCCATCTTCACAGTCACAAGTAATATCAAAAACAGGTCCTAATTTTTTTTGCATCTCAAAACCTTTTAAGATTAGCTTTTCGCTACCTGCAAAGTGTTCACAAGATGGGATGATTGGTAAGTTGTCTCCAGAACCAAATAGTGCTTCATTAGGGTGTGTCATATTATTTCCTTTTTATTAAATTTAATTTTTTTGTATTATTTTTTTTCAGTTTTTTTCTTTGGAATTACAACTGTGTAATCCAAATCAAGAACAACATTTGGTAAATATTTACCATCTTCACTTTTTGGATTTTCAATCTCTTTTGGAGTTTGATTTTTAAGAGCAATAGTTCTTAATCTTAATAATCCAATATCTTCTCTATTTACTTCAATTGTTTCAACAACTTCAGTATAAGCATAAACCGTATCACCAGCATATGTTGGGTTTGCATGAGCTCCACTGTTAATTGCATACATCCATTGAGCATTTTGTAAACCATTAAATGAAATAGCTCTTGCCATTGAAATAATGATTCCACCATACATAAGTCTTTGACCCATTGGTGTACTTTTCATCATGTGGTCGTTGAAATGTACTTTTGCATTGTTTTGATATAACTTTGTTGCTAATGTATGGTCACTATTATCAATAGTAATACCTTCTGGGTGATTTAATCTTTCACCTGCTACATAATCTTCAAAGAAATATTTTCCACCAGTTGAATCTGTATCTACAGTTTTAATTGTTGGAATATTAATTACATTTGCAATTGGTGTTGTTTTTGCAAAAGTTGGAACTTCATTTACTCCACTTAAAGTAGAGTGGTCTTTTTTATGAACCATTACCCATCTTTTGAAGTTTAAAACTTCTGCACCATTTTGGTTAACACCAATAGAGTGAACATAAACAACTCCACTTTTACCATTTGAATTCTCTTTTAATCCAATTACAGTTGATGTCATAGAAACTGTGTCACCAACGTAAACAGGATTAGGAAAAGACATCTCTGCATAACCTAAGTTTGCAATTGCATTTAAAGAAACATCTTGAACAGATTTTCCAAATGTAAGATGGAACATTAAAACATCATCAATTGGTTTTTTATCATAACCCATTTCCTTTGCAACTACATCAGAAGAGTGTAGGGCAAATCTAGAACCAGTGAAAGCGATGTATAAAGATACATCACCATCACTTATTGTTCTTGGAAGTGGATGAATGATTTTTTGACCGATTGAAAAATCTTCAAAAAAATTACCCATGTTTATCTTAGACAAATTTTACTCCTTATTTATTAAATAGGTTTTGACCTAAAGCTTTATATGTTTCATATAAAGTTATCATCTTTTTAGCCCATTTAATTCTTGATGAATCAACTAATTTATCGTTATGTAAAATAACTTCTTTACCTTCTTTTGCTGCTTCTTCATATTTAGCAATCATTGCTTCGTAATCTTCAACTTCAGCTTGTTTTGGAGTGAAAATATCATTGATATATTCAATTTGAACAGGGTGAATTAATGATTTACCATCAAATCCTAAGTTAAAGGCATCTTTTGTTGAATCTTCACAAGCAAACTCATCATTAACATCAAAGTGTGGTCCATCAATTACTGTTTTTCCATAAGCTTTTGAAGCTAAGGCAATTTGCGATAAGTAGTTAACCATCGCTTTTGAACCTTTTTTAATATCAATTTGAAGTCTATTTGCAAGTTTATTAGATCCCACAACTACCACTTCAACTCTTGATGAAGCTGCACAAATTTCATGAATATTTAAAACAGCTAATGGAGTTTCAATCATAATCATTAAAGATAAATTAGGATTTAGACCTTCTATTAATTTTGCTGCTTCTAAAACATCCTCTTTTGATTGAATTTTAGAGAATAATAAACCATCAATTTCAATCTCTTTAGCTAATGCTAAATCTTTTGCTAAATCTGCACTTCCTAAGTTATTGATTCTTAAAACTCTTTCTGATTCACCAAATTTTGAACCTTCATTGAAAACTTCTTTAATTACAGCTCTTGCAGTTTCTCTTTGTTCTTGTAAAATTGCTTCAAGATCAAAAATTACAGCATCAGCTAATACAGTTTTAGCTTTTTCAACATTGTGTTTGTTATAAGAAGGTACAAATAACATTGATCTTCTTGCTTTATATTCAACAACTTTTGTTCCCGTTTCAATTGCATGATATTGTTCATGTAATTGTTTAACAAGTTGTTTTCTTAAAACTTTTCCATTTTTAGTTCTTGGATAATCAAGCATTGCAAAAATCTCTTTTGGAGCTTTATATTTTGCAAGATTAGCTTGAGCAAATGCTAAAACTTCTGCTTGTTTTTCTGCTGATAACTCTTCGTGACCAATAACTGCAATTGCAACTATTGTTTTATCTTTACCAATATCTAAACCAAAAGCAACACAATCTGCAACTGCATCGTGAGTTTTTACAACTCTTTCGATTTCATGTGGAGAAACTCTAAATCCAAAAGTATTGATAATATCATCTTTTCTACCTATGAACCAGATATATCCATCTTCATCTTTTTTAGCATAATCACCTGTAAAGAAGTATCCATCATGTCTTGATTTTGCTGTTTCTTCTTCTAATTGCCAATACTCTAAGAATAATCCTGGATCATCTTCACCAATACAAATCATACCTTCTTCACCATCTTCAACTTCTTCTAAAGTATCAGGGTCAAGTAGTTTTACAGTGTGACCTGGTTGTACGAATCCAGCAGATCCTGGTCTAATTGGGTTGTTTTTAGAGTGAGAAATATAATAAGAACATTCACTCATTCCAATTGCTTCATAAATATCTTGATTAAATTTCTCTTTCCATAATCCTAACATTTCATCAGATAAATGTTCCCCTGCACTCATACAATATCTTAATGATGGACAATCAGCTATTGTAAAATCAGTTTTTTGGATAATTTGTCTATAAATTGTTGGAACTCCAATAAATATTGTACATTGGTGTTTTTTAATTAAATTAATCCAAGTTGATGCATCATTTGCACCTTCATAAGCAATAACAGTATGACCATTGAATAATGGATCCATTAAAGCTGAACCTAAAACATAAGTCCAGTTAAATTTACCAGAGTGCATGATTCTATCATTCTCTTTAAAATCAAACCAAAATTTAGTTGCAGGAGTTCTTCCAACTAATGATCTATGAGAGTGTAAAACACCTTTTGGATAACCAGTTGTTCCTGATGTATATACTAAATATGCAGGTTCACCAGATTTTGAATTATAATGATTTGGTGTTTTATCAACTGTATTAAAAATCTCATTTAATGCATAAATGTTAATATCTTTTGGTTTTTTGATATTTTCAACACTATCAATTCCAGCAATTACAATAGTTTTTAAGTTATCTAAGTTCTCTAAATATGGAACTAAGTTCTCATACATAGAAGCTGATAATACAATTGCTCTTGCTTGTGAATCTTCAGCTAAATATTTAACTTCGCTACCACTTAAAAGTGTAGAAGTTGGAACTGCAATAATTCCAGCTTTCATAGTTCCAAAAAACGAAATAGGGTAAGCTAATGAGTTTTTTAAACATACTAATACTCTATCTCTTGGCTCTAAACCAATTCCTGTAAAGAAATTACAAACTTGATCAGATTTAGTTGCTAAATCTTTATAAGTTATTTCATCTGTACCTAATTTATCATCTTCAATTACCATTGCAATACTGTTCTCTTTTGGTGTTCCAACATGAGCAGAAGTACAAGCAAACCCGATGTTTAAAAATTCAGGTATTTCAATTTTAACGTTTGAACTCATAATATAATCTCCTTACTAAATTTGACCGTATGGCCAGTTTTCTTTAAATGTGTGAATTGGCATTCTGTTTAATACAGATAATGCAAATATTTCATCCTCTTTTGCTAAAGATCTTAATGCATAAGCTCTTAAAATATTTTGTAAAGATTTACCAAACATTGGTGGATCTAACATTTCACCTTCGTATCTAATTGCACCACTTAATAGTGCATCAGTTTTAATTGCTTCTCTTAAAATAGCAACATCTTTTGCAATTTCATTTGGAGATGGAGTAAATGCAACTTTACAGATATTAATATGATTTGGAGTAATGATTTGTTTACCAGTTAATCCCATTGCATTTTCTCTAATTGCATGAGCATAAACATGTCTTGATGCATCATCACCATGTAAATCTAACCATCTTCTAATATCTTTTTTCTCAACACAAGAATCAGGTAATGAGTGTGGTGTTAACATAACTTCAACTCCACCAATAACTCCTTTACCTTTAATTCTAGCTTCCATTGTAAGCATATTAAAGAAAGTCTCTAACTCATTAATCCATCCTTGAGGAGTGATTTTATAAGCCATTGCTTTTGAAAAGTCATGGATTCCAAATACAACGTGTTTAACAGTTGAATGTTCCATTAATCTATCCGCAATTTGTAAAGATTTTGGATGTTCAATAATTGGTTGAATTGTTAATTTACTTCCGATTGAAATTAACCAAGAAGATAAATCTCTAATTTCTGCACTTCCATAAACTTCTCCAGCTTTTGCAAGAACAATAACATCAATATATTGATGAATTTGTTTTAACATTTTTAAATCTTCTTCATATTCATCAGTTCTAAAAGGATTAAGTCTTACTGCTATTTGAAAAGTTCTTTCAGGAAATTTTGGTAATTCTTGAATTAAAAGCTCTCTACTCATAGCTTTTTGTCTACAACCATCTTCTAAGTCAAATAACACTGTATGTGCTTTTGTTTTATAAGCATGTTTTTGTAATCTTAATTTTGCTTGCTCCATACTTTCATATGTTCCATCAAGTGGATTAAATTTGATTGGTGGGTAATATATTTGAATACCAGGCCAATATCCACCAAGAACTGGTGTTAAATCGTCATTTGCTGTTAACTTAGATAAATCTATTGCAGAAGTCATTTTATCTACCTTTCATTTTATTGAATTTTATACATTGTTTTTTTATTTTCGTCGTTATTATTATACTTGAAAACTAACAGGAAAGTTATACACCATTTAAAATGAATTGTTTTAATGTGTTTTGAAATAGCAAATAAATTTAAGTTTAAAATCAGAAATCATTAATAAAGCCCTTGTATAAGGGAAAGTAAACTTAAATATGTAGTAAAAAATGCTTTAAAATCTGTAAAATGTAGTTAAAAAAGAGTGTTACAAAATGAAAAAATAAAAAAAAGTTTGGAAAATTTTACAATTTTTCCAAATCTTCTAGGAAATTTAGCTTTTTGAAGTAGTCAATTAAAAATGGTTTTGATACTTTTTCAAAGCTCTCAATGTCTTGATATAAATTTATAAATAACTCAAAATCTATGTTTTTTTCTTTTAGTGCATTTACAGAAAGTAGGGTGTCATTAATACATCCTAGCTTTGAAGGAGCTATTAAAATTGCACTTGCTTCAAATATTTTTATCAAATCTATTATAAATAGATCTTTTTTAATAGGAACCATTAATCCACCAGCTCCTTCAATTATAAGTAAATCACAAAATTGTTCTAAATATTTTTTTTTCTCTTTTAGAAACTCTATATCTATAATTGTATTTTCTTTTGCAACATAAGGAGCTGCTGGAAGTTTGAATTGATAAGGAACAACATCATTTATTGTTACATCAAAAGAGGGATTTAGAGTTTTTACTAAATTTAACATTTTAGTTCCATCAAGGGGAAAATCAACAACACCTGTTTCAAAAGGTTTTAAATATCCAACTTTGAAACCTTTTTTTGCATAATGTTCAAGAAGTTTCCCACAGGCATAAGTTTTGCCTACATCTGTGTTTGTTGCGCTTACAAATAGAATTTTTTTCATATTTTCTCTTTAGGTTTAATTGGCAAAAGTATAACAAAATAAAAATAGTGTAACTTGAAAGTCACACTATTTCATCTTCAAAGAAATTCATTAATTCATTTTTCTCAATTTTATGATTTGTTTTTTTATAAAGATTTTCTTCTAGTTTATTAAGAGTATCTGTAATTATTCCACTTTTTTTACTATATGGTAAAAGTAATTCAAATAACTCTTTATCATTTTTTGCTTTTTTAATTGCCTGAACAATATCTTTTTCAACTTTTGTTGTTGATTTTTTTCTAATAAATAGTAATGAAGTCAATATTACAAGTAGAACAATAAGAGTTAAAACAATGTAAATCATATTTTTATCCTCTTTTGTATTTTCAATATTTTCTACTTGAGGTTTTTGTGAAACCGTTGGAGTGTTATTTGTCTCAATTTTTACAGCAGAGTTATTTGGATTGTTATTTATAACTTTGATATTGATTGGTTCTGAATGAATTGTTTTAACTTGATTTGTATTTTTATTAAAATAAGTTAACTCGATTTTTGGAATGCTGTAATCATTTTGGGCAACAAAAGCTATTTTTTGAGTGAAGTTTCCTCCATATTCATTTGTTTGGAAAGTTGACTCAATTTTTGCTTCATCTACATAACTTATTACATTTGGAATTGTAAGATTATATTTTTGAATATCATCAATATTTCCTTTTCCTGTAATACTAATAGTCAGATTAACAGGCTGATTTGCATCAACTGAAGTTTTATCAACAGTTGAGGTTATTGAATAATCTCCAAAAAGCTCCAAATTATTCGGTAAGGATTTAACAGAAATATGTAAAGCCTTTGAATAAATTTTTTGCCAAGTTAATCTATTTGTAACAGAATCAAAAAATGAGTCTCTAAAAAATGAATTTCTTAA
>JBBRXF010000025.1:0-23311 GCA_038248665.1 Campylobacterales bacterium
ACACTAAAAAATCAATTCAGTCTCTAGAAGAAAGTAAAATTGAAATAAAAACATATCCTAAAAAAGCATGGTGGCTAAAATTCTATAATAGGTTTCATAGTGCAAATAAAGGTTTAATTTTACTAAATGACTTAAAAGATAATTTTGCAAAATTAATAGAGACCTTTGTAGATTAAGATTAGTTAATAAAAAGATGATATGCATTTTTTTCAAAATCTACAAATTTTAACTAAAATAAATTTCAGTTTCCTAAATTACTTCAATTAAATAACAAATTGTAATATTTTCAGTTATTAATTCTAAAAATTTATATAATACAAAATATAAATTTCAAAGGCTAAAAATGCAAGAGTTAATAATCAATGAAAACAATATAAAAGATAAAATCTACACTATACGAAATCTTCAAGTTATGTTAGACAAAGACTTAGCGGAACTTTATGGAGTTGAGACAAAACATATAAATCAAGCAGTGAGAAATAATCAAGATAAATTTATGGAAGATTTTTATTTTGAGCTAACAAATGTTGAATTTGAGAATTTGCGGTCAAAAGATTTGACCGCAAATTTTGCTAAAGTAAGGATAAATCCAAAAGTTTTCACAGAGCAAGGTATTTATATGTTGGCAACTATTTTAAAAAGTAAAGTTGCTTCTCAAATTACAGTTTATATTATAAAAACTTTTGCAAATATGAGAAATCTTATATCTGCTAATCTATCAATGTTTGAACGATTTGAAAGAATAGAGAAAAGATTAACTATCCATGATGAACATTTTGACAAACTTTTTGAAGCTTTAGAAGACAAAACTCTAAAACCAAAACAAGGAATATTTTATAATGGTGAAATTTTTGAAGCTTATGTTTTTATAAATGATTTACTTAAAACTGCAAAAGACGAAATAATCTTGCTTGACAATTATATTGATGAAACTGTATTAACACTTTTTAGTAAATATGCAAATATCAAAGTTAAAATTTATACTCACACTATTACAAAACAGCTAAAACTTGATTTTCAGAAATATCAAACTCAATATAAAAACATAGAATTAAAAGAGTTTAAAAATAGTCACGATAGATTTCTAATTATTGATAAAAAAGAAATTTATCATCTTGGAGCAAGTCTCAAAGATTTAGGCAAAAAATGGTTTGCATTTTCAAAATTTGATATTAATAGTTTAGATTTATTAAAAAAATTAGAATAATCTAATCAAACCTCTTAAAATCATCATCTTCACTTCCATCTTTTTTTCTATTTTTAAATTTCCACATTGTTATAAAATACTTCACAGTGGCAAAACTTAGGACAAAGGCTATAAAAAACATTACAAGATAGATTAAAAAAGTTACTATTTCCATAGAAAAATCCTTTTTGTTTAGTATAACTTAATTTCAAAATTTAAGTAAAAAATCTATCAAAGATAATCTGCTATAATCAATTCCATGAAAACATTTATTATACAAAACTGGAACAAACTTTTATTAGTTGCCTTTACCCTATTCGCCCTTTGTTTTGCTTTGACTTTTACTATTGATGATAATGCAAAAAAACTTGTTGATGATTCATTCAAACAATCTGTTATTGTATTTGGAAGTGCTAAAGCTTTAAATGCTGTGATTTCACTAGCTCAAGGAACACAATTAAATCTGCCTTTTGTAATTGTTGCTGTGGGAGAAGTTCTTGACCCGATAAATGACCTGATTGAGCAATTTTCCCTTGTGATGTTAGCAAGTATGGTTTCCCTTGGTATTCAAAAAATCTTGCTAAATTTTGTGACAAATGATATTTATAACTATATTTTATTTACTTTTGTTATTGTTTTTAATATTTGGCTTTTTAAACGATTTTCAAATGATGAAAAACTACGAGATATATTTTTCAAAATCACTTTTATACTTCTATTTTTAAGATTTGCAATCCCAATGATTGGTTATGTAAACGAAGTTTCTTACAACTATTTTGTAAAACCTCAATACAATATAGAAGAGTTAAATCAAGATATTTTAAAAGTAAAAGATGATGTTAGTAAAATAAATCAAGAGACAATAAATCAAAAAGAAGAGAGTTCATTTTTCAATAAAGTTATGGAAAAATTTGACAGCAGTTATTATGAAAAAAAGGTTAATGAATACAAAAATGCCGTTGATAATTCAAGCCAATATATTATTGATTTAATCATAGTTTTTATCTTCCAAACTATACTTTTACCTATAATATTTTTGTACCTACTCTACTCTTTTGTAAAATCAATATTTAATATAAGGAAAGCCTAAATGTTAAAAAATATTTTAATAACTGGCTGTAGTTCAGGGCTTGGACTTGCTTTAACTAACTACTATTTACAAGAAGGTTTTAAAGTTTATGGAATTAGTAGAAATAAACCTGATATAAAAAATGAAAATTTTATTCACAAAAGTTTTGATTTATCAAATATTTCAAAAATAAAAGAAGAGTTATCAGCTTTTATTTTAGATATAAAAGAGATAAATACTGTTTTTTTAAATGCTGGAATGTTGGGGAAAATCAAGATTTTATCTGAATTATCAATTGAAGAATTAAATGAAGTTTATGCTTTAAATGTTTATGCAAACAAAGAATTACTTGATATTTTGATGAATACCAAAGTAGAAAATATTATTCTTATTTCCTCTGGTGCTTCAAAAAATGGCTACAAAGGTTGGGGTTCATACTCTTTATCAAAAGCAGGTGTTAATATGCTTGTAAATCTTTATGCTAATGAGATGTTAAACACAAAAATACTTGCAGTTGCCCCAGGAGTTATAAAAACTCCTATGACTGATTATATAAGATTTGAATTAGATTCTGAGATTTTCCCATCGGCAAAAAAACTAAATGAAGGTCTTGTTCAAACTCCACAAGAGACGGCAATTAAACTAGATAATCTAATAAATAAAATAGATGAATTTGAATCAGGCTCTTATGTAGATATTAGGAATATTTAATTATTGTCTATATTTTATACAACAAAACTGTTTTAATAAATTCAATTTTATTTTATACTTACTTTAACGAAATCATATTAGAGGTATTTACCTCATTTAAGAAAACTACTAAAGGCAGCTAGGGTTCCGACTTTTTTTAAAGTGACTGGTCCGAGAGCAACCGACTCTTACATAGAGTTACACGGAGGGATAAAAGCCCGGGAGGTTAATACCTCTTAATGTGTTTCAAATTCTATGTAGGAGAAAACAAGATGAAATCATCTACTTTCACAAAACTTTTCAAAGTACTGTCAATGTCTGTTCTAGTATTAGGATTAACAACAAACTCTCTTTATGCTGAGACTAAAAAAGATTTTAAAATCGCATGGACAATTTATGTTGGTTGGATGCCTTGGGATGTTATAAACTCACAAAAAATCATGGACAAATGGGCTAAAAAATATAACATCAATATAAAAGTTGTTCAAATCAATGATTATATTGAATCAATTAATCAATACACTTCAGGTGAATTTGATGGATGTACTATGGCAAATACTGATGCTCTTGGAATTCCAGCTGCTGGTGGAGTTGATTCTACTTCTTTAATTATCGGAGATTTTTCAAATGGAAATGATGCTGTAATTTCTAAAGATGCAAAATCAATCAAAGAGTTAAAAGGTAAAAATGTAAATTTAGTTGAATTATCTATTTCTCACTATTTACTTGCTCGTGGTTTAGAACTAAATGGTTTATCTGAAAAAGATATAACTGTTGTTAATACAAGTGATGCTGATATGGTTTCAGCTTATTCAACTGCTGATGTTACAAATGTTGTTACATGGAAACCACAAGTTAGTGAAATTCTTAAAATGCCAAAAGCAAATAATATTTTTGATAGCTCAAAAGTTCCAGGTGAAATTATTGACTTAATGGTAGTAAATTCTCAAACTCTAAAAGATAATCCAAATTTTGGAAAAGCACTTGTTGGTGCTTGGTATGAAATGATGGAATTAATGCAAACAAATACAAAAGCTTCAACTGATGCAAAAGCAATTATGGCAAAAGCTTCAGGAACTGATTTAGCTGGATTTGAAGACCAATTAAAAACTACAAATATGTTTTACAAAGCATCTGATGCAGTTAAATTCAACAATAGTGAAGATATTATGAAAACTATGGAATTTGTTGCTAAATTCTCATTTAATCATGGATTATATGGTGAGGGTGCAAGTGATTATGGTTTTGTGGGAATTGAATTTCCAAATGGAAAAGTTATAGGTAACAAAGGAAATATCAAATTAAGATTTGATGACACATATATGAAAATGGCAGCGGATGGTTCGCTGTAGTTAGGAAACCAAATGAAAAGGTTAATAAATCAAGTCCCAACAAGAACAACAAATTTGTTTTTGGGACTTTTACCTTTTTTATTGATTGTAATAGTTTATATTAGTGCTTCTGCTGTAAGACTTACAGAAAATCCTAATGATAAACTTTTGCCCTCAATTGAAAAGAGCATGGATTCAATGGCTAAATTGGCATTTGAAAAAGATAATCGAACGGGTGAGTATATTTTACTAAATGATACGATTTTTAGTTTGCAAAGATTAGCAATTGGTATTTCAGTTAGTGCAATATTTGCCCTTGTTATTGGTATTTCAATTGGAATTATTCCATATATGACATCAACTTTATCACCTTTGATATGGTTTTTTTCATTAATACCAACCATGGCGATGCTTCCCATTTTATTTATTGTTTTTGGATTAGGTGAAGTTTCAAAAATTGTTCTTATTATCTTAGGAGTTGCGCCTATTATGACAAGGGAAATTTATCAAAGAGTACGAGAAATTCCTAGTGAACAGATTATAAAAGTTCAAACATTGGGTGCGAATACTTGGCAGATTATTACAAGAGTAATAACTCCTCAAATATTACCACGATTAATAGATGCAATTAGATTAACCCTTGGAACTGCTTGGATTTTTCTAATCTCAGCAGAAGCAATTGCTTCAACAGAAGGTTTAGGATATAGAATATTTTTAGTAAGACGTTATTTAGCCATGGATGTAATTTTACCTTATGTTTTATGGATTACTTTTTTAGCATTTTTGATAGATTTTATTTTACGACAATTTAATAAAAAGCTATTTCCTTGGTTTGGTAAGGAGTAATTATGAGTTTAGTAAAAGCAAAAAATATATGGAAAATATATGGAAACGATGTAATTTTAGAAAATCTAAATTTTTCTATGAATGACGGAGAATTTTGTGCCTTAGTTGGACCATCTGGTTGTGGAAAAACAACTTTTCTAAAAATGCTTTTAGGTATTGATGAACCAACACGAGGGAAACTGCTTTTTGAAGATAAAGAGTATCCAAAAGAGCCAAGTGATGAAAGAGGAATTGTTTTTCAACGATATTCAACTTTGAGTCACTTAAATGTAATAGATAATGTAATTATTGGTTTAGAGTTTGAAAAATCAAAGTTTTTTGGAAAGCTTTTTGGAAAAGAAAAAAAAGAGGCTTATGAAAAAGCAAATGAGATTTTAAAAGCAGTTGGACTAGAAGATTCAAAAAATAAATATCCCCACGAGTTAAGTGGTGGAATGAAACAAAGATTATCAATAGCTCAATCATTGGTTAAAAAGCCAAAGCTTTTATTACTAGATGAACCATTTGGAGCTTTGGATCCAGGAATTAGTTTAGATATGCATGAATTACTTTTGGATATTCATAGTAAATTAAACTTTGGTGTAGTTATGGTAACTCACGATATAAGCGAAGCTTTTAAGCTGGGAACTAGAGTCTTAGTTTTTGACAAAATAAAAACAGATAAAGATTTCCCAAATAGATATGGGTCAACAATTGTAAATGATATAGATGCGAGTAAAGGAAAAAAACAACATGATAAAAAGTGAAAATGTAGTATTAAATGAAATATTACCTTCAAGTGTAAAATGGTCAAAAATTATAAAAAGAGGACAAACAATCCAGCTAAAAGCATTGGGAGAAAATGCAAGTTTATCTGCAATGTTTTATAACGCTTCAAATGTAGCAGAAAGATTTAATAGTGCTGATACTGTAAAAATACAATGGAATGCTTTTTTAAATAAAAACAATGTTCTTTTTTCAGAAATGGGAAGAGTTTTATTTGCAATAACTGATGATTCAACAGATGGTTTATTTGATACTTTAGCTGGAATTTCAAATCCCCGAATTATAAAAGAAAACTTCAAAGAAGAAGCAACTTATGACTCTTGCAGAAACGCTTATTATAAAAGTGATAGAGAAAACTTCTTAATAGAACTTGGAAAATATGGAATGGGTAAAAAAGATATGATTCCTGCACTTAATCTATTTAGAAAAGTAGATGTAAAAGGTGGTTCAAACTTAGAATTAAATCCAAGATGTGCAAAAAAAGGTGATCTTATTGAACTAACAGCTCACATGGATGTGTTATTAATTTTATCAAATACTCCACATGTTATGGATAAAACAGGTGTTTACAATCCAAGTGATATAGAAATCTCAATTTTTGAAAGTGTAGCTTTTAAAGACGAAGATTATGCAGATTTTTCAGATGAAGCTAAAAGAGGCTTTCAAAATACAAACAGATATTTTGTGTAAGGAGTAAATGATGTCAAAAAATATTGAAAATGCAGTTTATAACGAAAAGATTTTATCAGGACTTCCATGGTCAGGTGTAGTAAAAAAAGGTCAAACTTTTAGAATAGTAGATTTAGAGGGTTGTCAAGCGGTTGATACACTATTTTACAATGCAAACAATTTTGATGAAAAATATAGTCCAACAGATACTATTAGAGAACAGAGAAGTATTTTTATTACAACTGGAACAAAACTAATTTCGAGTGATGATAATGTAATGATGGAAATTGTAAAAGATAGTTGCGGAAATCACGATACTTTAGGTGGACATTGTAGTGCTGAGAGTAACTCTGTTAGATTTGGTTTAGATAAAAGATATATGCACTCTTGTAGAGATAATTATCTAACATTAGTTGGTGAACTTGAAATGAGTCCAAAAGATATTACAAACAATATAAACTTTTTTATGAATGTTCCAGTTAATGAAGATGGACATTTAGCAATAGAAGATGGAATATCAAAAAAAGGTGATTATGTTGAAATGGTAGCACTTATGGATACTTTAGTGTTAATTTCAAATTGTCCACAACTAAACAACCCTTGTAATGGATATAACCCAACACCTATACAACTTATTATTTGGGATAAATAAAAGGTTTAAGAGAACCTCTTTCTCTTTATTTTGTAAGACGACTTACAAAATATAATCAATCGGGACGGCCCACAAAATTAATTCTAAGGATGTAAAAATGTTTACAAAAGTATTAATTGCCAATCGTGGCGAGATTGCAAATAGAATAATTAAAACACTAAAAAAAATGGAGATACAATCCCTTGCAATTTTTAGTGAAGTTGATAAAAATGCCTCTTATGTAATGAATGCAGATATTAGTGTGCCATTGGGTTCAAATGTTTTAAGTGAATCTTATTTAGATATAAAAAAAATCATCTCAATAGCAAAAGAAAATGGTGTTGATGCAATTCATCCAGGATATGGTTTTTTAAGTGAAAATGTAAATTTTGTAAAAGCTTGTGAAGAAAATGGTATTGTATTTATTGGACCAGAATCTAAACATATAGAAGATTTTGGATTAAAACATACTGCACGTCAAATAGCAAAAGATAATGGTGTTCCATTACTTGAGGGAAGTGAATTACTAAAAGATTTAGATGATGCAATAATAACTGCAAAAAATATTGGTTATCCAGTTATGTTAAAAAGTACTGCTGGTGGTGGTGGAATTGGAATGAAACTATGTTTTAGTGAGCAAGAGTTAGTTGATGCCTATGAAGGAGTTATCAAACTAGCTGGTGCAAACTTTAGTAATAGTGGAGTTTTTTTAGAAAAATATATTCAAACTGCACGGCATATTGAAGTTCAAATCTTTGGAGATGGTCTTGGAAATGTAAAAACTTTAGGGGAGAGAGATTGCTCAATTCAAAGAAGAAACCAAAAAGTTATTGAAGAAACCCCTGCTCCAAATCTTAGTGATGAATTAAGAAAAGAACTTTTTGTTGCATCTGAAAAATTAGCAAAGGCAGTAAACTACAAAAGTGCTGGAACTGTTGAATATATTTATGATACATCAGCAGATAAATTTTATTTCCTTGAAGTAAATACAAGATTACAAGTTGAACATGGAATTACAGAAGAAGTTTGCAAAGTTGATTTAGTTGAATGGATGATAAAAATTGCAGCTGGTGATAATACTCCACTTTTAAACTATAAACACAATCCAAAAGGTCATGCAATTGAAGTGAGAGTTTATGCAGAAGATGGAGGAAAAAACTTCCAACCAAGCACTGGACTTATCACAAAAGTTGAGTTTCCAAGTGATATAAGAGTTGATACTTGGATTGAAGATGGTTGTGTTGTAAGCCCTTTTTATGACCCTCTTTTAGCAAAATTAATTGTTGTAAGTAATACGAGAGAAGAGAATATTTTAAAACTTCAAGATGTTTTAGAAAAAAGTAAAATTTATGGAATTGAATCTAATCTTTCATATCTTGAAGAGATTTCAAAACAAGAGTTTTTCAAAGATTCAACTTTTTACACAAAAGTTCTTGATAGTTTAGAATATGCTCCTTTTAAAGTAGATATTTTAAAATCAGGAACAATGACGACTATTCAAGACTTTCCTGCTCGTCAAGGATTTTGGGCAGTTGGAATTCCACCCTCAGGTGCAATGGATAGTTTAACTCCAAGACTTTTAAATAAACTTTTAAACAATGAAAAAAATGCTCCTTTTATAGAAATGACTTTTATAGGTGCAAGTTTCAAATTTAGACAAGATACAGTTATTGCTTTTGGTGGGGCAGATATGCAAACTTGTATTAATGGCAAAAAAGTTGAAATGTTTAAAGCCCTAGAAGTAAAATGTGGTGATATTTTAGAGTTCAAAAAAGTAATTGGCGATGGAAATAGAACTTATTTAGCAATTGCAGGTGGTTTTGATACGGCTACTTATCTTGGAAGTGCTTCAACATTTACCCTTGGAGAGTTTGGAGGGCATGGAGGTCGAGCTTTAAAAGCTGGTGATGTTTTAAGTTTTAATCCATCAAAAAAAGAGATTTATACACCTTTAAAAGAAACTCCTACTTTATCAAAAGAGTGGGAAATTGGAGTTGTTTATGGACCACATGGAAGTCCAGACTTTTTTACTCAAAATGATATAAAAGAGTTTTTTGAAGCTTCATGGGAAGTTCACTTTAATTCAAGTAGAACTGGTGTTAGATTAATAGGACCAGCTCCATCGTGGGCAAGAAATGATGGAGGAGAAGCTGGACTTCATCCTTCAAATATTCACGATAATGCTTATGCTTTTGGAACAATAGATTTTACAGGAGATATGCCAGTAATTTTAGGACCAGATGGTCCAAGTCTTGGTGGATTTGTTTGTCCTGCAACTATTATTTCATGCGAACTTTATAAAGTTGGACAACTAAAAGCTGGGGATAAAATAAAATTCAAAGCAGTAAGTTTAGAAAATGCAGATTTAATGACAAAAGCTTATGAAAATGCCATTGAATCAAATAAAAATTTGCCAAAATTAGCTGATTATGTGATTGATTTTGATGAAAAAATAGCAACACCAATTATTGATGTTTTAAAATATGATGAACTTGACATTGATATTACAATTAGATGTGCAGGAAATGAGTTTATTTTAGTTGAAGCTGGTGAGCTAAAACTTGATATTGAACTGAGATTTTTCATCCATGCTTTAATGACTTATATTGAAGAGAAAAACTTATCTGGAATTATTGATTTAACACCTGGAATTAGAAGTTTACAAATTCATTTTAATACTCAAGTTGTAAGTAGAACTGATATTTTAGCACTTGTAAAAGAGGCGATTTTAGCTCTAAAAAATATTGAAGATTTAGAGGTTGATTCAAGAACTGTTTGGCTCCCACTTTCATGGAATGACCCAAGTATTCAAATTGCAATTGATAAATATCAACAAGGAGTTCGACCAAATGCTCCTTGGTGTCCTTCAAATATTGATTTTATTAGAAGAATAAATGGTCTAAAAGATACAAATGAAGTAAGAGATATAGTTTTTACTGCTGATTATTTGGTTATGGGATTAGGAGATGTTTATTTAGGAGCTCCAGTTGCAACTCCTTTAAATCCAGCTCAAAGATTAGTAACAACAAAATATAATCCAGCAAGAACATGGACAGCTCAAAACTCTGTGGGAATTGGTGGAGCTTATATGTGTGTTTATGGAATGGAAGGGCCTGGTGGTTACCAACTATTTGGACGAACTTTACAAATGTGGAATACATATAGACAAACTAAAGAGTTTGATAAACCTTGGTTGCTTAGATTTTTTGACCAAATAAAGTTTTATCCAGTAACAACACAAGAGTTACATGAGATTAGAGAAAAATTCTTATATGGAAAATTTCCTTTAACAATAGAAAATAAAACATTTAAATTAAAAGAGTACAAAGCATTTTTAAAAGCAAATGAAGAACAATCAAACTCTTTTCAAACAAAAAGAGGACAAGCTTTTGAAGATGAAAGATTGATGTGGAAAGAAAAAGGTCTTGATAGTTTTGATACAAAAATTGAAGCAAGTGAAGATAAAGATGAACTTATTTTAGATGCAGATGAAGAAGTTGTTGAGTCAATTATGTCTGGAAATATTTGGAAAATCGAAGTTCAAGTAGGTGACGAAGTAAAAGCTGGAGAAGTTTTAGTAATACTTGAATCAATGAAAATGGAAGTTGATATTGAAGCCCAAATAAGTGGAACTGTATCTCAAATTTTATATAAAGAAGGTGATAATATCCAATCAGGTGATGTATTAGTTGTAATAAAAAAGGATGAAAAATGAATCTAAATATAAATACTCTAAGAGAAAATTACCTAGAAAATAAAACTTCAATAAGAGAAGTTATTTCATTTATTCAAACAAAAATAGAAGAGACAAAAAATCATAATATTTGGATTTATACTTTAAATGAAGATGAGTTAGAACCATATATCAAAAAACTTGAGGGAAAAAATCCAAAAGATTTTCCTCTTTATGGAATTCCTTTTGCCATAAAAGATAATATTGATTTAGCAAATATTCCTACAACTGCTGGATGTCCAGAGTATAAATACATTCCAAAAAAGTCAGCTTTTGCTGTACAACAACTAATAAACGCAGGTGCAATTCCAATAGGAAAAACAAACCTAGACCAGTTTGCAACTGGACTTGTAGGAACTAGAAGTCCATATGGAGAGTGCAAAAACTCAATAAACCAAGAATATATTTCAGGAGGTTCAAGCTCAGGAAGTGCAGTAAGTGTTGCCCTTGAAATGGCAAGTTTTTCCCTTGGAACTGATACAGCAGGAAGTGGAAGAGTTCCTGCTGCTTTTAATAATCTAATTGGATTAAAAGCAACAAAAGGAGTGGTAAGTACAAGTGGAGTTGTTCCTGCTTGTAGAAGTTTGGATTGTGTAACAGTTTTTGCAAAAGAATTATCTTCAATTGAAACTGTTTTTGAAATAATAAATATTTATGATGAAAAAGATATTTATAGCAGAGTTTATACTCCTTCAAAAAAAGAGTCAAAGGAGAAATTTACTTTTGCTATTCCACAAAAATCTCAATTGAAATTTTTTGGAGATGAGGAAGCAGAAAAACTATTTTTTCAAGCGGTTAAAAAGTTTGAATCACTTGGTGGAAAGGCTTACGAGATAGATTATGAACCTTTTAATCAAAGTGCAAATCTACTTTATAGTGGCCCTTGGGTGAGTGAAAGATATATTGCTATAAAAGATGTTATTACAAAAACTCCCCAATTTGTAAATGAAACAGTTAGAACTATTATTTTAAGTGGACAAAATAAAGATGCAATTAACTATTTTGAATCAGAATATATTTTAAAAACAAATAGAAAAATTGCAGATAAGATTTTTGCCAAGTTTGATTTTATGCTAACTCCAACAACTGGAACAATTTATAAAATAGATGAAGTAAATGTTGACCCAATTCAACTAAATACAAATCTAGGATATTACACAAACTTTATGAATCTTTTGGATTTATCAGCAATTGCAGTTCCTGCTGGATTTAGAAAAAATGGACTTCCTTTTGGTGTAACAATTGTAGCAGATGCTTTTGATGAAAAAATCTTACTTGATTATTCAAAAAAATATTTAAAGGCTTAGGATGAATGAAAATGAGATATTAGTAGGTGTTTGTGGAGCTCACATGAGTGGACTTCCTCTTAATTGGCAACTTACAGATTTAGATGCTACTTTTGTAAAAAAAACTCAAACTAAAAAAGGTTATAGACTTTTTTTACTTGAAAACAAAAATCCAATCCGCCCAGGAATGATATATGATAGTTCAAGTAATACTCAAATTGAAGTTGAAGTTTGGTCAATGAGAATTGAAAACTTTGGAAAGTTTATGAAACAAATTGCTTCACCACTTGGAATTGGAACAGTTTTTTTAGAAGATGAAACTACTGTTTATGGATTTTTATGTGAAAGTGATTATATAAAAGATGCAAAAGAGATAAGTGAATTAAAAAGCTGGAGAGCTTTTTTAGCTAAAAACCAATAAAAAAAGTAGGAATACCCTACTTTTTTTAATGATTATGATGTTTTAATTTTTTCTTTTGAATTGATTTGATATTTACAATCATAGCAATTGAAACTATAAATGCAAGGATAAAAAATCCTGCAAATACGTAAAGTGTTTGAGAGTATGAACCAGTTGCATCTTTTACCATAGAAATAATTAGTGGTCCAACAAGTCCAGCTGCTGCCCATGCTGTTAAAATATATCCATGAATTGCACCAAGTTCTTTTGTTCCAAAAATATCCCCAATATATGCAGGAATTGAAGCAAATCCTCCACCGTAACAAGTCATAATAAAGTATAAAACAACTTGAAATACAACTATCTCTTTAATTGATGGTAACATATAAAATGCCACAATTTGAGTTGCAAAAAAGATTACATATACAATTGGTCTTGTTAAATAATCACTTAATGATGCCCAAATAAGTCGCCCTGCTCCATTAAAAATTCCCATTAAACCAACAGCTGCAGCAGCTGCAATTGCAGTCATTCCTAAAACTTCTTGCAAAAGTGGCGAAGCAACTCCAATAATTGCAATACCACAAGTAATATTTATAAATAACATTATCCAAAGACCATAAAATCTAGGTGTTTTAATAGCTTCATTTAAACCAATGAAAGCTAAATCTTCTTTGATTTTCTTTTTACCCTCTTTGATTTTTTGCTCAAATCTTTTTGGTAAATACTCATCATGTGGTTTTTCAAGATATAAAGCAGAAGCAAACATTATCACAAAATAAGTTGCACCCAAAATAAAAAATGTTCCTGAAATTCCAACAGCTTCAATCAAAATTTTAATTGTTGGTCCCCAAACCGCAGAAGCAAAACCAAATCCCATGATTGCAAGTCCAGTTGCCATTCCTCTTTTATCAGGAAACCATTTTACTAAAGTTGAAACAGGTGAAATATATCCAATTCCAAGTCCACAACCACCAAGAACTCCATAGAAAAAGTATAACAATAATTTTGATTCCATCATTATTGCTAATCCTGAACCCATAGTTCCAAGACCAAAAAGTGAAGCTGCAATTATTGCAGAAACTCTTGGACCATTTTTTTCAACAAATTTTCCCATTAACGCAGCACTTAAACCTAAGAAAAATATAGCAACACTAAATGCAATAGTAACATCTGTTAAATCCCAGTTCATTTGAGCTTGGATAGGTTTTACATAAACACTCCAAGCATAAACAGAACCAATACATATATGAACACCAACAGCACTTAAAGCCATTAGCCAACGGTTTTTTTCTACCATTATATAACCCTTCTTAATAAACAATTTTTAAGGCGGGATTTTAGCCTAAAGAAGATAAAATTAGTCTTCTTTAGTTTGAGAAAATGAGATTTTTCAAGCTTTTTTCTTCATCTATTGCTACAAATTCTTCTACATTTTCCAATCTTTTTACAAATTTAAAAGATGGTGCAAACTCTGAGAATTTATTTTTTATAAAATCAGAATCAAGTTCAGGAGCATTTAAACACGATAAAATTGTACATTCTGGAGCTGCTAATTCATTTAATCTTCTGATTATTTTTTCATAATCTTTGCTAGCTTCAAAACTTCCCTTTTGAAGAGATGGTGGATCAATTACGATAATCTCATAAGGCCCCTCTTTTTTGATTCTATTCCATGATTTTAAAATATCATAGGGCAAAAATTTTACTTTTTTTGTGTCTAGATTATTTAGATGATGATTTGTTCTTCCAGTTGTTAGTGCATTTTTGGCCATATCAACATTTACAACTTTTAAAGCTCCACCACTTATGGCACAAACTGAAAAAGCACAAGTATAAGAGAAAAGATTTAAAACATTTTTATCTTTTGAAATCTCCTTTATAAAACTTCTTCCATTTTTCATATCTGGAAAAATTCCTATATTTTGATTTGAAAAATTTAATGCATATTTTAAACCATTTTCATAGGCAATGGGATTTTCTGGGATTTTTCCCCTTAGAATTTCATAAAGATTATCTTTTTTATATCTTCTTTGAATTATAAAAGTTTTAAAACCTTTTGTTGCATAAACCTCATCAAGTATTTTTGTTATCTCTTTTTGAGTATCAACATCAACTTCTTCGAATAAAGTTGCCATTAAAATATCATTTATACTATCAACCACTAAGTAATTAAAATCATCATAAAAGTTCCCACGACCGTGGAAAACTCTCTTAAAATCTACACTTTTATTTTCAAGATTTTTAAGAATTATCTCTTTTAATTTTTCTATATTTATACTATTCAAACTTATACTCTTTTATTGAAATTATTTTATATTCGAAGAAGTTATCATTTATAGAAAATTCAAACTCTTCATTTAAAGTCTTATTTAACAAAGCTCTACCAAGTGGAGATTTATTTGATATTTTATTTTCATTTGGATTTGTTTCGTGAGTTCCTAGAATTATAAAAGTTTTCTCTTTTTGAGTATTCAAATCTTCAATCAAAACCTCTGAGCCAAAATTCACTCTTATATGTGGAATCAAAGATATATCAATAACTTCACTATTATTTATAATCCTATCTAAAAAACGAAGTCTTTTATCGGTATTTCGTATCTGTTCTTTTGCAGCTATATATTCAGCATTTTCACTTCTATCGCCAAGTTGTGCGGCGATTTCTTTCTCTTTCACCCAATAGGTTTTCTCTTTGAGTAAACCTTTGAACTCTTTTACTATTTTTTCGAAACCATGTTTTGTAATTAAATCTTTTTGCATGGTGCAATTATATTAAGTTTTTATATATTTCTTTGTTAATCTTGCATAATCGTAAAAATCACTTAACATTAAATATCTCATTTGAACATCTTGGAACTTTTGAACAAGCATAAAATTTCCCTCATTGAACAAACTCACATCATGAATGAACTCTTTTGGATATCTTAGTTTTTCCTCTTTAATTGAGGGGAAACACTCCATAAAATCTAAAAAGAGAGCATTTATTATCTCTTCTTTTTGTGGTGTTGTATCTGTTAGAAAATCTTTTACAGTTTCAAACTCTTGGCAAATTTCAATTAAACATTTGTGCATGAGTCACTACTTGAACAGGTATTTAGTTTTTTGTTTGTATCAATATTTGTATTTAGAAGTTCATTGATTTTTTCAATATCAAAGCCGCAAAGTTTAACTCCATTTATATCTAACAATGGTCTTTTAATTAAAATTGGGTTTTTTATCATAAGCTCTATTGCTTCATCTTTTGACAAAGTGTTAATATCTATCTCTTTATCTCTTATTTGTGGTGCAAAAGGATTAAACATATCAACTAATTCCAAACCTTTGAAAAACTCACTTAGCGTTTCTTTTGACCATGAAGTATCAAGTAGACTTTTTACACTAAAAGAGATATTGTGACTTTTTAGTAACTCTTTTTGTTTTGCATTACCGCTACAACCAGTTTTTTCGTAAAATGTAAAATTATAGAATGTGAAATTGCTCATAATCTCTCTTTTTTATAAACTTATATGCAAATTCTATACCTTATTAAAATAGTTTATCCACAAGCTTAGTTATAGCCATCTTTTGTAAGAGATGAAGAGAGCTTTTATTGCTCCATTTCTGTACTTCTTTTTTGTAGTGTTCTAGTATTAAAATATCTATTTGCTCTTTCTTTTGTATTAAATACTCTAAATGCTCTTTTAACTCATCTTGGTTTAATTCACTTACATCTTTTAGTTTATAAAACAAAGCCTCTTTAAAGTCTTCATCTATATACTCGTGTGCTCTTTGCAAAAATATTGTAGCTTCTATTTCATCTGCAAAAATGTCATTCCATTTTCTTCCATTTTTTAACTGATCCACTGCTACATCTAAAAAAACTGGAACTATTTGTAATACTTTATTTAGCTCTCTAAAATCATCATCTATTAAAGACCTAAAAAGCATTCTTGTTCTATTTTTTATTTTTACTCGCAAATCTGCTTTTTCTACAACCTCTCTATGTAAAAGTGAAAATCTTTTAAAGGCATTTAATTTTGAGTGATTAAAAGCCATTATAGAAACCAAAGGTTCAACATCTTGAATTTGAACTTCACAAGAGCCATTTGGTCTACAAAATGCCCAATAGAGTCTTGCTTCCATATCTGGATGATTTAGATACTTTTCATCGCCCAAAGCTTCAAAGTCATCTTCCTCTTTTAACTCTTCAACCTCTTCTTTATATGTTAAATTGAATAACTCTTCCATATTGCTCAAACTTTCTTAGATTTTTTTTATTGCTTATTATAAAAAGCGTATTACATAGTAGTGACTCACTTATATCAAACTCTCCATCTGTTAGAGTTATTAGTAAACTATCATTTCTTACTTCACTTGATTTTCTTAAATAAATTAATAGCTCATCAAAATTTGTACCACCATTTGATTTAGGAATTAGTAACTCTTTATTACTCAAAGGATTAAAACTATCAAAACTAATGATATATTCATTTCTAACTTTTAAGTCAAAGGGTAAAATATCTATTTTATACTCATAAAAACTCTCAGCTATTTCACTTATGATTCCCAAAAACTTTTTATACTCATCAAGGCTAACACTAGAAGAACTATCAAGCGCTACAAAGATATTAAGGTTATCATTTAGTTTTTTAGTTCCAGGCATATAAATGCCTCTATCTATAAATCTTTTATTGGGTCTTTCATAAGAGATTTGTTTTTCAAAAAATGAACTTATTAAATACTCTTTTAACACATCATGTAAATCTATCTCTGGTTTTATTAAAGTATCTATTTCTATACTCATTCCCTCATATAAATTTGATGATTTTTTTGCAAGACTTAAAGCTTGGATTATTATTCCATCTAGTTTTTCTTGGTTTACTTTTTCACTTTTTGTTAAAACCTCATCTAAATCTAGTTTTGATTTATCATAAGAGTTTGATTCTATATTTCCTTTTTTATCAGGAGTTGTTTTACTTAACTCCTCTTTTTTCTTTTTATATAAAATCTCATAAACCTCTTCAACACACTTATCTTTTAAAGTTACATCAAGTATCTCATCAGCAGGTCTTATTCCTACATTTTCAAAAGTAAATAAGATATTGTTTATTACCACATCACAAGCTTGATTCCAAGTATGTCTATCTCTTGTTTTTTGTCTATATGGATGTTTTAAAACAATATGAAGCAAAGTATGAGCATATAAATATGTAATCTCATCCCTTGAATATTTTGTTAATTTTTCTGTATCAATTGTGATTTTAAAACCATCAGTTAAAAAAGCACTATTAATATTCCCTTTAAACTCACTATTTATACTTAAAGCTAAAACTGATAAAAAAGGATGGTTAAATAAAAAACTTATCCTAATTTTCTCAAAAATATCTTTATAATATGTAGTCTCCATACTTCTCCATCCATTTATCAAACTCATCTAAGAGTGCTATGTTTTCGTCTTTTACTATTAAATCTTTTATTAGCATAACAGCAAACTCTACTGGTAAACTTTTACTATAAGCAAAGATATTTATAGCTTGATTTGTATTTTCATATTTTTCGATTACAGCAGAACATAAAGCGTATAAAGCACTTGGTTCACTAGGAATAATTTCACAAGTACCATTTAAAATATCATCAATATTTGGTAAAGTTTTATAAACTTTTATAAATGAAATAAATTCAACAGCAGCTGCATAACCCACAGTTCCATAAATAATTGGAGAGATAAGATTAACATTACTCTCTGTTTTTAGGATATTTGACATCATACTCCAAGCCCTTGGTGTACAAAAAGCAGGATTTGTTTCAGTTGCATTTGGAACTTCACTACTTAATAAATCTGGTCTAAATCCTAAAAATCCTAAGATATATGAGTGAATATTGTTTAAAATCGCCCAATTTTTAAAATCATCATATTTTGCTTCTAAAAGTAAATGCACCATTCTATTTACAAGTGGACTAGGAAGTTTAAAAACTATTCCTTTATCATTTATCTTATTTCCAGCACATACTATTTTCCAATTTCGAGGAAGTGAATATTCCCCTATTTTTCTATCAAGAACAAGCTGATATATTGCTGCTTGAACTGACAGTGAAGCTGAGTTTAACTCATCTAAAAAAAGAATTCCTGAAGAGTTTTCATCCAAAGGCAAAAAAACTGGTGGCATCCAAACTGTTTGATTATTTGTAATTGTGGGAATTCCCCTTAAATCAACCGCATAAAGTTGAGAAAGTCTTACATCAACTAATTCTAAATCATTCTTTTTTGCAATATCATTTACAATATAAGATTTTCCAATTCCTGGACTTCCATGAATAAAAACTGGCATATCACTTTTTAGTAATATTTGAAGTTGTTTGTATAGTTCTATTGTTCCAATTGAAGGAGTTACCATTTTATAACCTATTTTTTACATAGAACATGCAATTTGTATACCTTTACACTAAAAGCTTTCATATTGTATACTTCTCAAAAAACTAGGATTTACATTGCCATATATAAAAAAAGAGTTTAAAACAATAAAAGGAAAAAAAATTGAGGAGTTTTTAGAAACTTTAAGCCTTGATTTAAAACTTTGTTTGACTCTTTTAGAAAAAGGCAAAATCACAGATGAAAACAATAAACGCCTACAAAAAAATCAAATTATAAAATCAGATTTTATTTACATAGTTATATTTGAGCCCCAAACAAAAGATTTAAAACCAATCTTTGACTCTTTTCATTTTGCAATATTTGATAAACCAAGCGGAATTATGGTTCATCCCTCTTCACACCAACTAAATGTTTATACACTTTTAGATGAAATAAAATATCACTTTGGACAAAATGCTTCTTTAGTTCATAGACTCGATGCTGAAACTTCTGGTTTAGTATTGGTAGCTAAAAATGCCTTTAGTGATATGGTTTTAAAATCTATGTTTGAAGAAAAACTATATACTAAAAAATATAAAGCTTTAGTAGATGGAGAAATAAAAGAAGAATTGACAATAAATACTCCAATCACAAATGATGATGGTTTGATAAAACTAAAAATGAAAACCCATATTAATGGAAAAGAATCAACAACCATAATAAAACCAATCTTTTATGACGAAATAAATAATCAAACTTTAATAGAAGCGATTCCCTTAACAGGAAGACAACATCAAATTAGAGTTCATTTGGATTCTATTGGTCATACAATAATTGGAGATCCACTTTATGGAGTAAATGAAAAGTTTGCTGATGATTTTTTGAAAAATAACATTTCTTTAGATGAAAGAATAAAAATTATTAAAAGAGAAAGACTAATGCTTCAAGCCGATTATTTGGAGTTTGAGTTTTTAGATAATATTTACAAATTTAAATCAAAACGAGTTCTTTAAAGAAATTTAGGAGTATAATAACCAAGTATTTTATATTTTAGGGATTTTGGTGAATAGTAAAGAACAACAAATATTAAAAATTATTAAGTATATTCCATCTGCATTTATAATAATCTCATCTATTATAGTTACACTTTTTTTCTACATTGAAAATAAAAAAACTTTTTTAAAAGAGAAAGAAAATATTGATTAGAATTATGTTTTAGAATATAAAGCAATTGCTAGTGATGAAGTTAATAGAGTTTACGACTTCATACTACACTTACAAAAAACTACAGAATCAGAACTTAAAGAATCAATAAAAAATAGAGTTTATGAAGCTCATACAATTGCTACTTCAATTTACAATAAATACAAAGATACAAAATCAAAAGAAGAAATATTAGAAATTATAAAAACTACTTTAAATGATTTTAGATATAACAGTGGTAGAGGTTATTTCTTTATTGACAATAGTCTTGGAGAAAAAGTATTACAACCGCCAAATAAAGAGCTTGAAGGTAAAAGTTTATTAGAGTATAAAGATTCAAATGGCTATCAATTTATGCAAAGTATTGTAAAAACAATAAATGAGAAAACAGAAAGATTTGACCAGTATTATTGGAAAAATCCCAATAGTAAAGAACTTTCTTCAAGAAAAATCTCATTTTATAAATATTTTGAACCTTTTAATGTGGCAATTGGAAGTGGAGAATATGTTGAAGAGTTTGAAAAACAGATACAAAAAAAAGCACTTGATTATATAAATTTAATTCATTATGGTAAAAGTGGCTATATCTTTGTAATAAATTATGATGGTATATATTTAAATCATATTAGATCAGAATATATAGGGAAAACTGTTTTAGAAGAAAATGCGCTAGTAGATACAAAGAAAGTTATTGATACATTAATAAGTATTTCAAAAAATGGAGAAGGTTACTTATCTTATATACAAAATCAAAAACCAGATACAAATTTACCTACACATAAAATTAGTTTTGTAAAAGGTTTAAACGATTGGGGTTGGATGATTGGAACTGGTTTCTATGAAGATGAAGTAAATGAAACTATCAAAAAAAGAGAAGAAGAACTTAATGAAAAATTTGATACATATATGAAAAATATTTTAATTTTATCAACATTTTTAACTTTTATTTTACTATTTATCTCTAAATACATATCAAATTTCTTTACAAATAAATTTAATGAACATAAAAAAGAGTTAGAAAAAAAACAAAATATCTTATATCAACAATCGAAAATGGCTTCAATGGGAGAAATGATAGGAAATATTGCCCACCAATGGAGACAGCCATTATCTACAATTACAACAGCTTCAACTGGTATTTTATTAGAAAAAGAGATGGGTATACTTCAAGACCAAACACTTAAAGACTATCTAAATAAAATAAATAAATCAGCGCAATATCTATCTAAAACTATAGATGATTTTAGAAACTTTTTTAATCCAGAAAAAGTTAAAAACTATTTCTTTTTATCAAATGCTTTTGAAACAGCTTTAGAGTTATTATCTGCACAATTTAACTCTCAAAATATAAAAATCATAAAAAATATTGAAGATATTGAAATAAATAGTTATGAAAATGAACTAATTCAAGCTTTTATAAATATTCTAAATAATGCTAGAGATGAATTAAAAGAGAAAGAGTTAACCAATAAATTAATTTTCATTACTACTTCAAAAAATGAAAATGAAGTAATTATAAAAATAAAAGATAATGCTGGTGGTATTTCAAAAGAGCACATAAATAAAATATTTGAGCCTTACTTTACTACAAAACATAAATCTCAAGGTACAGGGATTGGATTATATATGACAGAAGAGATTATAGTAAGACATTTAAAAGGTGAGATTGAAGTTAAAAATGATGAATTTATCTATGAAGATTCTACATATATTGGAGCGGAATTTATTATTAAAATTCCACTTAATTGAAAGCCCATTAATAGAATATTATAACTGTAAGTATCATTAATTACTTTTTATTTCCTAGTTACATTTTATATAAAACAGATTTATTTCTACCACTATTTTTTGCTTGATAAAGTGCTGTATCTGCTTTTTTGATTAATGATTCAACTGTATCATTATCTTCAAATGAAGCTATTCCTAAACTAATTGTTTTATTTCCTACTTCTTCAAATTTAAAACTTTCAATTGATATTCTAATTTTTTCAGCTAATATAAATGCTGATTCAGATGTAGTTTGAGGACAAATAACAATAAACTCTTCTCCTCCAAATCTTCCTGATATGTCTGATTTTCTACTATTATCAATAATTAATTTTGCAGTTTGAACTAAAACTATATCTCCTACTTGATGCCCGTAGATATCATTTACATCTTTAAAATGGTCAACATCTATCATAATAACTGATAATCCATAAGAGTGTCTTTTATGTGCTTCAACTTCTATTTTGATAAATTCATCAACCATTCGTCTATTATATATTCCTGTTAATTTATCTATTGCTGCAATTTTCTCAAGTTCTTTTTTTGCTGTAATATCAACACCTAAAGAGACGAATGTTTCTATTTCATTATTTTCATTTAATGTTGGAATTATATGTTGTTCAAGCCAATAAGGTTCACCACCTTTTCTCTTATTTTTAATCTCACCATTCCATGTTTTTCCATTTAAAATTGCTTCCCATAAGTTTTTAAAGAGCGTTCTGTCTTTATCTGGATGACTAATTATATGCATCTTCTGTCCAATAAGTTCATCTTTTGAATAACCAGAAGATTCAACAAATGCACTACTTACACTAATAATCGTACTATCTTTTTTTGTTGTTGATGTAATTATATATCTATCTATTATTGATGCAAATTCATTTAATTTATTATGAGCTTTTAACAGCGCTTTTTGAAGTTTAATTGGTTTTCTTGAAATGTAAAGTGCAATGATAAAACTTAAAATTATTGTTAAAATCAAAACAATAACTGCTGTTTTAATTTTTATATTTATTAAATTCTTTTCATAGGCAAGATTAGTTTTTAAAACAAAAACTGCATTATCATCATTATTTAAAATATTACCAAGAGAATAAGTATAAACTTCTTTTACATCTAAACCATTTGGAAAGTCTTCTTTTAAATCTCTTTTTATCTCTTTATATTTATTAAATGAAAATTGATTATCTGGATGCAAAATATAGTTATTATCTTTGTCAATTATATAATGTTCAAATACTGTAGATTTACCAATAGAATCAAACAAATCATTTGTAAGTACATTAACAATAACCATACCAATAAAACCATTATTTTTAAAAAGAGGCATTGCTATTCTTATAGTTGGTTTGTATGGAATTTCTACTTTTCCATTTTCTATATTTAAATCAAGTTTAGAATGCC
>JBBRXF010000026.1:0-22578 GCA_038248665.1 Campylobacterales bacterium
ATTTAAAAAAAAATAAAACATTATTATTATCAAAAAAGAACATTATATTAATTGGATATGAGCATCTAATTAAAAATAAAATTTTTTTAGATAGAAAAATTTTATGTTATAACTTTATAGATGGAATTAATCTTAATGAAATTAAATTAGACAATATTGAACTATATTCTAAAAAACCCGTATTATCTAATGATGAAAGAAATTTAATTTATTTGAATAAATTTGTACCTTATGAATTAATAAATAAATCTTCACATATGTTAAACTATTTTATTACAAATGTTTATGGAGAATATTCTTATTTTAAAGAAACTTCTTTCGAATATCTTATTAAAGATACAAATTTAGACGTTGACAATGAAAATCTCTGGAAGAAAGATATTATGATTGGTAAACCTGCTAATTTTATTTTTGGTAATAATTTAGAAAAACATTATTTGTATAATGATATTATTATTCTGAAAGAAAAAGGTTTTTTAACATCTAGACTTTCAATAGTTTTATATAGAAAAGCTCTCTTCAATATTAATGCAACTATAACTGAGATAGGAAGGTATTTCAATAAAATACTTGGTATAAAAAGCCAAACTATAGATTTAATAAAAATATGTAAAGATAGTTCGGTTAATTATGATGTATTATCAAAAACAAAAGTAAAAGCATATAATTTAAATATAAAAGCAAAAAGTGAAAAAGAGATTAAATTAGAAACTGAACTAGAAATAAAAATTCACATTGCTAAAAAACTTTTATATTTTACAGACATTGAAGAAAAAACCATAAGTAAAATAGTAGAATTACCAATAAGTATTATTAAAAAATGTAAATAAATAAAGGAATTTAGTTGGAAAATAATTTTGGAAATGATGTTGAAAATGAAATAAACACATTTAAAGCAGTTAATTTTTCAAGATATAATTTCGATAGTTGGAAAAAATCAATTATATTTGGCAATAATAATGCTGTTCTAAATATGATTGAAGAAAGAGGTGCTGCCATTTGGTTAAATAAAGATGGAGCATTATGTTATAGATTTTCTGAAGATGAGCCCATAGTAACAACAAAAAATTATAAACATGCAGAAATTGTTTTTAGTAGTTTTTTAGATATTCCTGTAACTTTTCTTAAAATACGGGGAAATGGATTAACAAATGTGGATGTTCATCATTTATTGATGGTACATGATAATAAATTTGAACCTCAAAAATTAAGAGAATTTTTTATGGAAAATAAATTATTTTATAGAAATTTGTTTAAACCAACTTATTATTTACAAATAAAACAAGAAAAGAATCCTAAAAATATAAAATTAACTCCAAATTATCAAGAAGATACTGATACCTCTTTTGAATCAATTAAAAGATTGATAATGCATTTAGTAGATTATATTCCAGAAAGATTTGATTATATCATTAACTGGTTAGCATATTTTTTTCAAGCATTAAAAAAATCACAAGTTGCACTTGTACTAAGAGGTAATCAAGGAACAGGAAAAGGTATTTTTTTCAATGAAATAATTAAGCCATTATTCGGTGCTGAATATTGCAAAACAATCAATGATAAAAGCCTAAGTTCTTCTTACTTAGGAGGTATTATAGAAAATGCACTATTTTTTAATCTGGATGAGATTTCTTATAAAAAAGTAGAAAATAAAACAATAAAAAATTTTCTAAAAGCGCTAATTACAAATGATACAATTACAGCCGAAAAGAAATTTGTTACTCTTGAAAAAGAAACAAATATATTTGCTCAAGTCTTAATAACATCAAATGAAGTATATGTTTTAGATATAGAACCAAGTGATAGACGTTATACTATTTTTAACACTTCAAATACTAATTTAGCTCACAACAATTATTTAGACTATGGTAGCTATGATAACCTATCAAACAAAATAGAAAATCAATTAGAATTTTTTGCTCAATATTTGAAAAATTATTCTGTAAATGTAGAAAAAGCAAATGAGGCTTTAGATACAAATGAAAAAAGAGAACTTCAAATGTTACATATTAATGTACAAGAAAAAAAACAAAAAACTAAATATTCGCAGGCAATTAAAATTCATGATTCTATAATACAATTTGGATATGCACTTAAGTACCGTGATATTTATGCATTTAGAAGTATAGAATTTGAAAATTTAGATCTATACAATGAAATTGTCAAAGATTTAAAAAGTTGTAAATTTAAAATAAAAAATTTATTGCCTGCTTTTAACTATTTGTATGGAGATGAGCTAAAAATAAAATATGTATCTATACTATTAAAAGAACTTAATAAATATGATTTTAAACAATTCAGTTTTGCATACTATAGAAAAGATAATAATAATAATGATTTTATTTCTTTAACAGCACAATATTCATTTTCAAGAACTGATATACATACACAATATCCAAATTCTTTTTATGACTCTTTTTCTAAAGTATATAAACCTACAAATAATAACTACTAAAAGTTTTCTAAAAGTCATACACTAAAACTTCAAACATTGGTAAAAAACAATATCAAAAGTAATTATTAGATATAATCGTTAATTAAAGATAAAGATGGATTATACAAGTTTTAGCATTTTAGCATTTTAGTATAACTTTAGTATCATTTTTTAGAAATTTATACTTATAATATCTATTTTATGGCTATTGTTTTACATTAACCCTAGCTGATGCAAAACTTTAGTATAATTTATTTTTTACTAAAGGGAACACAGTGATAGGAATTATTGATTACAACATGGGAAATTTAGCAAGTGTTTACAATGCTTGTAAATTAATAGATGCAAAAGCAACTATAGTTAAAAATCCTGAAGATTTAAAAAATTTTAATAGAGTTATACTTCCAGGTGTTGGAGCTTATAAAGATGCAATGGAGCATTTAATCAAAACAGGTATGAATGAAGCTGTTTATGAGTTTGCAAAAAGTGGAAAACCAATGATTGGTATTTGCCTTGGAATGCAACTTTTATTTGAAAGTTCTCAAGAGTTTGGACATACAGATGGTCTAGGTTTAATTGATGGTGAAGTTATAAAATTTGATAAGTCAAAAATGCATGAAGATTTCAAAATTCCTCACATGGGTTGGAATACAATTGTAAATAAAGAGCATCCTTTATTTGAGGGTTTACATAATCCTTATTTATATTTTGTTCACTCTTTTCATGCGGTTACAAGTGAAAAAAATATCATAGGAACAACAACTTATGGTTATGAATTTACAAGTGCTGTAAACAAAGATAATATTTATGGTTTCCAACCACACCCTGAAAAATCTCATGATAATGGACTTAGAATTTTAAAGAACTTTATAAATTTAAAATAAAGGATGAGGCATGAAAACTATTGCAATTACTGGTGCTAGTGGATTTGTAGGAAGTAGTTTAACAAAATATTTTTCTGATTTAGGATATAAAATCATTCCTATTTCAAGGGAAATTTTAAATAATAAATCAAAACTTGAAGAGACTTTAAATTCAAGTGAAATTGTAATTAATCTAGCTGGCGCAAACATCATAAATAGATGGAGTGAATCTTACAAAAAACTTCTTTATTCAAGTAGAATTGATACAACTTCAAAAATTGTAAATGCAATTAATAGTGTACAAAATAAACCAAAACTTCTTATTTCTACTTCTGCTGTTGGTATTTATGACAATAAAACTACTTATGATGAAAACGGCTCTTTTTCAAATGATTTTCTTTCATCTTTATGCCAAGATTGGGAAAAAGAAGCTTTAAAAGCAAAAAATGAAACTACAAAAGTCTCTATTTTTAGATTTGGAATTATTATGGGAAAAGATGGTGGAGCTTTACAAAAAATGATAACTCCATTTAAATTTGGACTTGGTGGAGTTATAGGAAGTGGAAAACAAGCATTTTCTTATATTCACATCGATGATTTAATGGCTGCTTATAAATTTGTAATCCAAAATGAGTGTGAAGAAACATTTAATTTAACAGCACCAGTTCCTACAACAAACAAAGGTTTAACCCTTGCTTTAGGGAAAATACTAAAAAGACCTACTATACTTCCAGTTCCAGAATTTGTTTTAAATCTTATTTTTAGTGAGGGAGCACGTGTTTTAACCGATGGACAAAGTGCAGTTCCTAAAAAATTATTAGATTTAGGTTTTGAATTTAAATTTAAAACCATTGAAGAGACAATAGAAAATTTATGTAAATAACGAGGATTAATATATGGATATTTTACCAGCAATTGATTTAAAAGATGGAAAAGCTGTAAGACTAAGTAAAGGATTGATGGATAGTGCAAAAATCTATTCAGATGAACCATGGCAAGTTGCTAAAAGATTTGAAGAATTAGGTTCAAAATGGGTTCATATTGTTGATTTAAATGGTGCATTTGCAGGAAAACCAGCAAACTTAGAACAAATTAAAAAAATCAGAGAAAACTGTAATCTTAAAATCGAACTTGGTGGTGGAATTAGAGATGAAGAGACTATCAAAATGTATGTTGAACTAGGAGTTGATAGATTAATTTTAGGTTCAATTGCTGTAAAAGATCCACAATTTGTAAAAGACATGGCAGCAAAGTATCCAATTGCTGTTGGAATTGATGCTATGAATGGAATGGTTGCAGTTGAAGGTTGGGCAGAAGTTTCAACTATGAAAGCAACTGATTTAGCTCAAGAGTTTGCAAATGCAGGTGTTCTTGCAATTATTTGTACAGATATAAGTAAAGATGGAATGCTTTGTGGTGTAAATGTTGAATTTACTGAATCAATTGCCCTTGCTTCAAATGTTGACACAATCGCAAGTGGTGGTGTAAAAGATATTAATGACATTATTAACTGTAAAGCAAATGGAAATATTGCTGGAGTAATCGTAGGAAAAGCCTTTTATGAGGGAACGTTAGACTTAGAAGAGGCTTTTAAAGTTTTAGAAAAGTAAAACTAAAATGTGCCTAGTAATCTCACTGGTATTTTTTGCCTTAGCATATACATTTTTTCAAGATGGGAATATGCAAGGCTTCTATATAAACTTATCAATAGCTCTGTTTTTTGTTTTATTAATGACTAGAAATATTATAAAATCTAAAAAACGATAAATTATCAGAAGATAATTTTATTCTTTAAGCCTCATTATATGGCTATTTTAAGCCCTTAAATTTTGTAAATTTATTCTAAAAAGTGTATACATAAAAATTATTTTATGATATTATAATTAAAATGATTTTTAAAGGTTGTATAAATGAACTCTAACAAGAAAATTACTATTATAATTTTTACTATGGTTACTGTACTAACTATAGTAATAGTCGCCCTAGTTGCTTTAGGTTCTAGGCAAACTGGTTATGATAGTGCAAAAAAAAGAGCTTATTTAACAGCTGATATAGTAAAAAAATCCCTAACATCTCACATGATTAATGGAAATATGAATCAAAGAGATGTTTTCTTAAGTAGTATGTCTCAACTAAAAGAGGTAAATGATTTATGGATTATTAGATCAAAAGCCGTTAGTGAACAATTTGGTAAATCTAGTTTAGGTAACGAAACTCCAAGAGATGCTGTTGATGAAGAAGTACTTTCAACTGGTATAGAAAAAGTTATTATAAATGAAACATTAAGAAAAGCTTCATTAAGAATCACTATTCCATACACAGCTTCTTCACAAGATAAACCAAATTGCCTTTCTTGTCATGATGCTAAAGAGGGTCAAGTATTAGGAGCTATCTCTTTAAAATTTGATATTCAAGATGATAGAATCTCTAGTATTGCAATTTTATTAAACGTAATTGTAATAATCTCTCTTTTCTTAATTTTCATATTAATTTATATTAGTAAAAAAATAAAACCTTATACAACTTCATTTGATGCAATTACAGAAGTTTTAAAACAAGTTCACGATGGTGATTATTCTGTAAGGGCTAAAGAGGGTGTTTTAAAAGAGGATAAAGAAGCATCTTTATGGTTAAATGAAATTATAGAAAAACTTGAAACTGTCTTAACAGGAATAGAGAAAAATCTTACAGCATTTGTTCATAATAGAACATCAAATGTAAATAATGATAAATTATTAACAGCAAAAGAGATAATTGAAGATATTTCTGAAATTTATAATTACAAAAAAACTATTGAAACTGATTTAACAAAAGATGATATTTATTATAGATTAGTTCAAGTATTAAAAGATAAATTAAAAATCAAAGCTTTTTATATTTTCGAAAATGATTTAGTAAAAGATGAAAGAAGTATAATTTTTTCTACAAAAGATGCAAAACCTTGTTGTACTATTTTAAGAAATGTAAAAGAGGGTTGTAGAGCGGAGAGAACAGATACAGTTGTTCTATCTGAAAACTTCCCTGAAATTTGTAGAGTTGCGACTTGTAAAAATTGTACTGATTATATTTGTATCCCATTTTTAATAAATGAGCAAAAAAGTGTAACTGTACATATTTTATGCCAAGATAAAGAGTGTTTAAAACATATTAAATATCAAATTGGAATAATCAAAAAATATCTTGAAGAGACTAAACCTATTTTAGAAAGTAGAATGTTAATGGATGTTCTAAGAGAAAGAAACTTAGTTGATGGATTAACAGGTCTTTATAATAGAAAATATTTAGATGAATTTATTGATAAAAAAATGCCACATGAATTAGCAAAAGGGACAACTTATGCAATTATGTTCTTAGACATCGACTACTTTAAAATGGTAAATGATACTTATGGACACGATGCTGGGGATGCAATTTTACAAAAACTTTCAATGACAATGAAAGATTCGATTAGTGAAAATGAATTTATTATTAGATTTGGTGGTGAAGAGTTTTTAATTGTTATGAAAGACCCAACTACGGAGAGTGCAAATGAACTTGCAACTAGAATAAACCAAGAGTTTGCAAAACTTGTATTTACATTTAATAATGACTCGTTTAGCAAAACTGTAAGTATTGGATATGCATTCTTCCCACTTGATACTGACCAAATCTGGAAATGTATTAAATATGCTGATTTATGTCTTTATAAAGCTAAAGAGACTGGAAGAAATAAAGTTATAAGATTTACAAAAGATCTTCTAAAAGGTACTGATAAAGATAATTATTAGGATTTCTCTTCTGCATATATTTTATATGCAGAAGTTTTAATTTAAAATTTCCTGCTCGATACACCATCTTTTTAAATATTTATTTAATTTACTTCTCAACCATCGTATAATGCAACTCTAAACCCTTTGAAGTTGCTACAAATCCATTTACATTTATAGTTCCATCATGCACCATTTTGTGGTGTTCTTTACATAAAGGAATTAGATTATATTTATGATTTGCATTTATATGTCCGATAAATCCATCTTTATTTGCCCTTGCTTGCTCTTTTATATGATGAACATCATCACAAGATTTTCCACAAATTACACAAGTTGAGGCAAAAACATTGTTGTTATATTTTGATGTTTTTCGCTGAGTTAATCTTTCGATTGAAGAATAATCATCAGTTAATTTTTTTCTTATTTCATTTGCCACAGATAAAAACTCTTTATCCATGTGAAGTGATTTTGCATACTCTAAACCATACATAGATGAGCCACTTCCATAGGCTAATTTTCTATCAAAAATCAATTTATCTTCATCATCTTTGTACATAACTGATAGATGAAGTGCTATTATATTTTTTAGTTTTTGTATCTCTTCTATTTCAGGAAGTTGATGTAAATGTGTTGCAAATACAAATATGGCTTCTAGTTTTGAAAGCTTTAAAATAGAACTTGCAACTATACTTAATCCACTCATAGTTTCCGTACTATGTGAGATTTCATCACCTAAAATAAGTGAGTTCTTACTAGCTCGATTAAAAATATTTTTTAACTCTAACATTTCAACAGCAAATGAAGATAATCCTTTTGCAATATTATCAGCACCAGAAATTCTAGTATAAACAGCATCAAATATTGAAAATCTCATAGACTTACATGGTACATAAAATCCTGCTTGTGCCATGATTACTGAAATTCCAATAGCTTTCATAAGTGAAGATTTACCTGAAGAGTTAATCCCATAAAGTAAAACACCATGCATTTTATTATCAAACATATTTATTGGATTTGAGTTTTTGATAATTACATTATCTTTATACTCTTTTGAAGCTAGAGATAACTCTCCTAAGATAATATCATTTGGTACATAAATCCCCTGCTCTTCATTTGCTTCAATTATTGGATGTCTCAAATCTATTAACTCAATAAAGTTTTCATTATCTTTTGATTTTACTATTTTTGGGCAAGAGTAATTGTATTTTTTTGCTGTTTTTATATTTGAAACTGTTAAGTCAACTTCTGCGATAAACTGCACCAACTCTTCAAGTAAATTTGCAAACTTTTTTTCAAATTCAAAAATTTTTTCTTTAAATACAAGTTTATTTAACTCTATTATTTTTCGTAAATTATGCACATATTTATCTGAAATATCTTCTGTTAATTTACAAAATATCTTCACAGAGTTTGTTTGAATTCGAACTGCAAAATCTTTGAATAAATATAATTCATCATCAACTATCAAGTGGGAATTTAATAACTCTTCTTTGATTGAATTAAATCTATTTTTTGTTAAAGTGATAAAAAATCCCTCTTTATCAAGTCTGTTTATTCCCACAAAATTTGAATCATCAGATTTTATGTAAGATAAAATATGTTTTTGTAAAATCTCTAATTTTGAATATAAAATCTCATTTTGAACATTTAATTCATCAATTTGAGTATTTATTCCCTCACTAATCATATTTACTTCAACATCTTTTAGCATATATTTTCCACTTATACTTAAATCAAAAGTTGAATCGATAGATTGAATAAATAAAGCCAAATCAGCACTTGAACAGGGTGGTGTTATAAACTTGTAATTTTCCATGAAAGTTACAACTTCTTTGATACTTAAAAGTGAATCATACAAATAATTTAACTCAAAAGGATGAAGACGATTAAGTTTTATTCTTCGTGTTAATCTTTCAATATCATAAATATTAGCTAACTCATTTTCAATTGGAGCGTGATAATCATATAGCTCTTTAGAAAGGGCAAGTCTTCTCAAAATCTCTTTACTATCTTTTACAGGATGAGTAAGTCTTTCTTTTAAAAGTCTTTTCCCCATTGCAGTTGAAGTGTTGTTTATTAGTTTTATCAAACTTGGATTGTGTGTTGTTTCTATTACATTTAGTTGTTCTAGGGCATTGTTTCCAAGATAAATGTATCTGCTAACATCAAGTTTTTGTGGATGTGAGAGTTTTTGAATGATATTCGAATCATGTCCAATTACAAAATCAATTAAAACAGCAAGGGATTCAGTACTAAGTGGTACTCTTTCCATATCAAGATGTTCTATCGAAGTTAAAAGAGATTCTATATTAAATACATTTTTAAACAACTCATTTTGATAAGAGATTTTTGGTCTGAAATGTCCAATATGAAAAGTTTTTAAAGAGAGTTCTAAATAATCAATAACCTCTTTTTGATTTATGTTTTTATCTGCAAAACTTACGATTATTTCATTTGTTTTGTGCATATTCATATAATTAAATACTTCATCTAAAGCAAAAAATTTATCTTCACTTGTTCCATGAACTTCGTTGTAATAACACTTTCCAGTTGTTACATCAATAGCACTATAACCAACCAAATAAATTCCTCTTATTTGGTCAATCAAAAGAGAAGTAATATTGTTTTCATCTTGGTCAAGTACAAAATCAAAGTTTGTTCCAGGACTTACAACTGTGTCTAAATATCTTGTAACATTGGGTGGAATTCCCTTTTGTTTGATTAAAACAACTGTGTATTTTTGCTCAGCAATAATTCGTGCAAGATGTTTTTCAAGTGAAATTGCTGGAACTCCAGCCATTATTGGATTTTCTTTTGAGTTTTCTAAAATAGCTTTGTTTTTTCTTGTCAGCTGAATATTTAAAAGCTCAGCTATCTCTTTTGCTTTTCCTATTTTTTCTTCATCATTATTTACTTCATAAACTTCAAAAAAAGTCCCTATTTCCATAAGAACTACAGTATTTGCTCCATACTTTTTTTCAAACAGTTTTTGAAGTTTAAAATAGGTAACTGTTAATAAATCTTTTTTATTGGCTAAAAGTTCTGCTACTTCTTCTCTCACTTAGGTCGAACTCCTGTCCAATTTCGAATCATACTTCTTTGCTCTTTTGTTAAATTCGCTTCTTCGTGTGCATATATATAACTTGGAAGTGGCATAGATGCGTATGCTGTTCTATAAATAGCTTTCATTTTTTCATCTTTTTTTTCAGCTGAATAATTTTCCCAAGTAGAAAAGTTCAAAGCTTTTTTCCCATCATTTATATGAGTTGAAATAACCCAAGAAAAAGGAGCGATAGCTGAATACCAAGGATATTTAACTTCATTTGAATGACAATCAAAACAAGAAGTTTTTAGCATATTCATTACTTCAAGAGGGGCTTTGATTTGAAGATTCTCATCAACAACCGAATTCTCTTTATCTGGACGAATAAATTGCATCACAACAAATATAATAAAAAATATTAATAAGGCTCTTTTCATATTTTACTCACACATCAAATCATAAGGTCTTTTTATTTCTTCAATAAAAAGTGGAACACTCATATTTCTTCCATATCTTTTGAACTCTTTTGAATCAAAAAAAATCAAAGTTGCTGGAATTGAGAATATCATAAAATTAGAAGTAATCTCTTTATCTAAATCTGTTTTTACTTCAAAAAGTTCAAATTTAGGAAAAGCTTTTTTTACTTCTTCTTCAATTTTTGGTTTCAAAACTTTACAAACAGAACAATTCTCACCAGAGAAATAGACTAATACAGGATTTCCTGTATTAATTTTATTTTGAAGGTGTTGAAGATTCGTTATTTGAATCAATTTTCTCCTCCAATTCATCTTTTTGAGTATTTACTTGATAAGCTTTTTCTTTAAAAATAGCCTCTTTTGAAAGAGAAATTCCTTTCATATGTGATAAAGGAAATGCAAAAGCAACACCTTTTCCATTTGATGTTATATGAAGCGTATGAATAACTGATTTAATAACTTCATTAACTAAATATTGAGGTAATAAAAACAATAATAAAGCATCATCAGCTTCAAAAGACGTTCTATAAAAGTTTTGCATTTCTCCAAGTCCAATTCCATCTGCTTTTAAAACAGTAACTCCTGAAGCTCCAGCTTTGTGGGCTGCTTCAATTGCATCTAATCTTTTTTCTTCTGGAACTATTATAACAACAGCAGAAAACTGTAAATTTAAAGAGTGTCTTATAGGTGAACCATCAATATTTACAGTTGATAAATCCATATTATTTACATCAATTAATCCATCATTTAATAAAGCTTCATTTTCTATTTGAGAATTTGATTTAACTCCTATTTTTTCTGTAATTACACCATATAACATAACGGTAATCATTGGAAAAAGTGAAGCAAATGCAATAAGTCCAAATCCATCTATTAATGGACTTCTTCCTTCAATATTTGAAGCAAGTCCGATTCCAAGTGCTGCAACAAGAGGAACTGTAACAGTTGAAGTTGTAACTCCACCACTATCATAAGCAATTGCTACAATATATCGAGGAGCTATAAAAGTCAAAATAATTACTACAATATATCCAACAATTATATAATAATGAATATGTCCACCATCAACAATTCTAAAAGCTCCAAGTGCAATACCAATCGCCACTCCAAAAGCAACAAAAAGTCTTAAAACAAAATCATTAATTTTTCCATCACTTATCTCTTTTGCTTTTTTTGCAATCGCCATAAGAGCTGGTTCTGCCATAGTTGTTGAAAATCCAATAGCAAAAGCAAAAGCATAAATAATAAATACAGAATCACCTTTTGTAAGTTGATAAGCCATAGTTTCACCAAGTGAAAATAGACCCATTTCTAAACCTAAAATAAATGCATATAATCCAATTATTACTAAACCAAATCCCAAAAATACTGTTTTTAGATTTTGTATAGACTTTTTTAATACTCCATATTGGAAAAATAAAATGATTAATAAAATAGGAACAACATCTAAAATAACTGCAAAAATTCCAGAGATTACAGATTGTAAAGTTATAGTCGTTGATACACTTGCAGCTGCTTGAACAACTAATGGAGCTACATCTTTTACTTCACCAAAAGTATAAACATAAACTCCATAAACTTGAACAAAAATCATAGGTGTAAGTGAAGCAAAAGCAATAAGTCCAAATCCATCAATTATAGGATTTCTTCCTTTTATCGAAGAGGCAAGCCCAATTCCAAGAGCAGCAACCAAAGGAACAGTAACCGTTGAAGTTGTAACTCCACCTAAATCGTATGCAAGACCAATGATTTCTTTTGGAGCAAAAAAAGTAACCCCAACAACCAATATATATCCAACGATTATGTAATAATGGATTGGATGACCTTTTATAATTCTAAATACACCCAACAAAATAGCAAAACCAACAGATAAAGCTACAACCATTCTAAGAGTAAAAGAATCTATTCTTCCACTTGAAATTGAGGCTGCTTTTTCAGCAATTACTGTTAATGCAGGTTCTGCTATTGTTGTTCCAAAACCTATTAAAAATCCAAATATTAAAATCCAAGTTATCCAACCTGATTTTGCAAAATCTCTTGCTAATCCTTCACCAACAGGGAATATTCCAATTTCAAGACCTTGTAAAAAGATTGCAAGACCAACACCTACAATTCCTAATCCGATAGCTGTATTAACCCAACCTTCAGGCACTGACTGAATAATTGCCAATTGAAAAAAAAGAATAACAATAATAATAGGAAGTAAATCTCTAAAGGATTCTCTTAAAAGCTTTAAAAAAAAGTTAATCTGCATCATGTGTTAATTTACGCCCCTTATGTACTTATTGAAAATATCTAAATTTTCTTTATAGCCAATTGCAACCAATGTATCTCCTGCATCAATTTTATGATTTTTTGAATGTGAATTAAATATAAAATTATCATTTAATTCTTTATCCGTTAATCCAATTATTATAATATTAAACTCTTTACTAAAATCAAAATCTTTTAAATATTTACCATCTAAATGAGAACCTTTCATTATAGAAAATTCTTCAATATTCAATAAAGAATCACCAAATAAGATTTCATCTAAAACATGGGAAATAATTGGTTTATCTAATAATCTAAACATTCTTAGAGCACCAATTTCATAAGGATTAATTACTTTAGTTGCACCTGCTAATAACATCTTTTTACTATCAGATTTACTATTAGCCGTTGATATTATTTTAATATTTTTATTTAAATTTCTTGCTGAAAGTGTAACAAAAAAATTATTATTTGAAGAATCACTTACACAATAAAATGCCTTAACATTATTTTCGATTCCAATTTCCACTAACTCTTCATCTTCTAATAACTCTTTATGAAAAGCATTAAAACCATCTGAAATTGCTTTATTATAATTATCTTCATCAAAATCAACAATAATTATTTCAAATTTTGAATTTTTTAAACTCTTTGCAATTTTACTTCCAAGATTACTATATCCATAAATTATAACTTTTGACATATTAAACCTTGAAATCTAAATTTATTAAATCTGATTTTAATTGTGAAATAGCACTTTTAAAACCAATAACAACAAAAATATCATTTTTCTGAACTTTATATTCAATATTAACAGGATTAAAAATAAATTCATTTAGATTATCTAAATTAATAATACCCAAAAGAGTCAAACTATAATTTCTGAAATCTATAATATTTATATTTTTACCAAAAATTTTAGAATTCCTTGGTATTTCTACTTCATCAATAAGCACATCAAAATCTCTATTTAATAAAATTCCATCTATTGCCTCAAAGGCAACAGGTTGACCTAAATATTCAGATGCAACAAAAGCTGTAACATCATTAAATAAAATTGTTTCATTTACACCTGCAATTTCAAATTTCTTTTTTGAATTACTCTTATTTACCCTTGAGATGATTTTAATTCTTTCATTTAAAGCCCTTGCACTCAAAACTATAGATAGATTTATCGCATCATCATTTGTAAGTGCAATAACTGAAGTTGCACCTTTATTTATTCCCATCATTTCTAATGTTTGCATATTTGTAGCATCTGCATGAATCGCTAAATAATTGAGATTTTTTGCACTATTTACAGCATCTTTATTATTATCAATTATTATAAAATTTTTTCCAACATTCAATAACTCTTCACAAAAATATTTTGCCATCATTCCAAAACCACAAACAATAACAAAATCTTTCATTTTTGAAGTTTCTGATTGAACTCTATTTTCTTTTATAATTTCCATTCTATCAGATAAACCTGTTGTTATAATAGATGTACCAAAAGCGATAACTAAAAAACTAGAAACTACAAGAACTAAAGTTACAAGTTTCCCCTCAATTGTTATTGGAACAACATCTCCATAACCAACTGTAGAAATGGTAATAATTGACCAATAAACTGCATCAAAAAAATCCACAATATTTGGATTTACACCCTCAGGCCCTTCATATAAAAAAATAACTGTTGAAGAAAAAAATACAACAGTTACATACAAAAGCCCCAATGTAAATAGTTCAAATTTTCTCTCTTTAAATACTTGTAAAAACTCTTTTAGAGAGTTTGCATATCTTAAAATCTTAAATAATCTGAAAATCAGAAGAATTCTTAAAAGTCTTAAAGGTCTGTAATAAGGTAAAATTGCCAATAAATCTACTATTGCCATTGGAGAAAGTATAAAATCAATCTTTTTTGAGATAATTTTTTTAATCGATTTACTTAATTTATATTTTTTGTTTAATAGTTGATTATTCTCATAATCTTCTATAATTATAGAGTGCATATCTGAACTAATCCATAATCGTCCTATATACTCAATTGCAAAAATAACAACTGCAAAAAGTTCATAATCAGTTAAAAAAGCTAAATTTTTGTGATTTACTTCAAATATTAAAATTCCAATGGTACTAAGAACTAAAAAAATCATCGCCATATCAAAATATTTTTTGTAATGATATGAATTGTTTTCTAATATATTATAAGTAAATTCTTTGAATTTCTTATATTTAGTTGATGTTTCTAGTTTGTAGGCAAGTGAAATTATATATTTAGTCATAGGGACTTAATATAAAGTAGTAAAACTACTTTACATTTTGCTAGATTTGGTGTTCGCTATTTTTAGACAGTCTCTCTTTTTGAGAAAGATAAGAGTTTAAAGCCCCTAAATATGCCTTAGCAGTTGCAAGCATTGTATCAATACTTAATCCATGTCCAACAAAAGAAGGACTAGTTTGATCAAAAGAAACTCTTGTAGTAACTTTAGCAAGAGCATCTTTTCCTTCAGTTACTGAAGTTACTTTATAATCTTTTAATTCTCCATTGTAACCTGTTAATCTATCAATTGTTTTAAAAATAGCATCCATTGTTCCATCACCAATTGCTGCATCTTTAATTATTTCATCTTTATATTTAATAGCAACTGCTGCTGTTGGAACACCAGCTGTACAATCTGATATTTGTAATCCAATTAACTCATAAGTTTTATCTTGATTTAATGACTCATCTGTAATTAACATTCTAATATCATCATCTGTAACATCTTTTTTCTTATCAGCTAAATTTTTGAATTTTTCAAATGCAGCATTTAACTCTTCATCACTTACTTTATCAAATCCTAAATGAATAATTTTATCTCTAAATGCAGCTCGACCTGAGTGTTTTCCTAAAATTAATGTAGAATCTTTAAATACTCCAACATCCTCAGGTTTCATAATTTCATAAGTCTCTTGGTGTTTTAAAACACCATCTTGATGAATTCCACTCTCATGAGAGAATGCATTTTTACCTACAATTGCTTTATTTTGTTGTGGCTCAACTCCTGTTACAGTTGCTACTAATCTTGAAGTTGCATAAATTTCAGGGGTATTAATAGTTGTATATAAATCACCAAAAGCGTCTTTTCGTGTTTTAATTGCCATTACAGCTTCTTCTAAAGCTGAATTTCCAGCACGTTCTCCTAATCCATTTATTGTAACTTCTATTTGTCTAGCACCATTTAAAACAGCTGCTAAAGTATTAGCAGTTGCTAATCCTAAGTCATTATGATTGTGAACAGAAATAATTGCTCTATCGCCTGCAAATGCACTTAATTCTTTAACCATTGCACCTAATTCTGTTGGTAATCTATATCCCACAGTATCTGGTAAATTAATAGTTCTAGCACCTGCTCCAATAACTGCATCCATAACTTCTTTCATAAAAGAGATTTCACTTCTTCCTGCATCTTCTAATGAAAACTCAACATCATCAACAAAAGTTTTAGCATATTCAACTGCATGAATTGCTCTTTTTATTACTTCTTCTTCACTCATTTTTAATTTATATTTCATATGTATTGGTGACGTTGCAATAAAAGTATGAATTCTATGTTTTTGAGCATGTCTAACAGCTAATCCAGCTTGTTTAATATCATTATCAATTGCTCTTGCTAATGAACATATACTTGAATTCTTAACAATTTCTGCAATTCTGCTAACTGCATCAAAATCTCCAGGACTTGCAGCTGCAAATCCAGCTTCTATTACATCTACACCTAATTTTTCTAATTGTAAAGCTATTTTAATTTTTTCTTCAGTGTTCATAGAACAACCAGGACTTTGTTCTCCGTCTCTTAATGTTGTATCAAATACTATTATTTTATTTTTTTCCATCATATTAACCTTTTAAAATGTTATTTATTATATCTTTTTTTTAATAAAAAAAGAAAAACTGTGTTTTGATTATTTTGTTGTGATTGTAATTATAAAAATTTATAATTAGAGAGAAAAAGAGAGAAGCAGAAGAGAGTTAACACTTTTGATGAAATGGTTTTTATAAAAATCAAATATTTTCATATATCTCTCCTTGTTTTGTTTTAAAGTGTTTAAGTATAATTAATAAATTTTCATTTGTCAATACTTGAAGTAGAGTTTTTCTTTAAACTCTACTTTTCTTCATTTTTTAAAGGTAGTTTTATAATAAATTTTGCACCCTCGTGAGTATTTTCTACAATAATTTGACCATTTATATTTTTTTCAATGATAATTTTTGACATATAAAGACCTATTCCTGTTCCTTGAACTTCATGTTTAGTTGTAAAATATGGCTCAAATATTTTATTTATTATTTCATCTTTTATACCTAAAGCATTGTCTTTTATAGAGACACAAACATATTTATCTTCAATTTTTGTTTCTATATTTACAATTGGGTTTTCGATTTTATTTTCTAAAAGTGCATCTTTTGCATTTGAAATAATATTTAAAACAACTTGTGAAAATTCATTTGGAAAACCTAAAATCACTATTTTTTCTTCTTTAAAATCTTTTTCAAGTTTTATATTATGATGTTCAAATGTTGATTCTACTAAATCAATTGCATCTAATACACTTTTATTTATATCAAAATACTCTTTTGCTTTATTTGGTCTAAAAAAGTTTCTGAAATCATCTATAGTTTTTGACATGCTTTTAGTAAGCATGTCAGCTTTACCTACAGTTCTATTCATTACTTCATCATTTAATTCTCCTATATCATAAGAGAATTTTAGATTTTGGAAAACTAATCCTAATGCATTTAAAGGTTGTCTCCACTGATGGGCAATATTTCCAATCATTTCACCCATAGCAGCAAGTCTTGTTTGTTGGATTAAAAGTTGTTCTTGCTCTTTTTGTTTTAAGGTCTCTTCTAAAACTCTTTTTTCTAAAGTTTCATTTATTATTTTTTCTTCTTTTATTAAATTTTCAATTTTTGATGCCATTTCATTAAAAGAGTTTTCTAATTGCCCTATTTCATCATTTGAACTAACTTTTATTCTGTAATCTAACTCATTATCTGAAAATCTTTTTGTCCCTAATAAAATCTTTTCTATTTTACGACTTAAATATCCAGACATTAAAAGTGCAACAGTAATAATTAGAATTATCATTGCAAATGTAACCATAGTTAATTCATTAATTAAAGCTTTTATAAATCCCTCTATCTCAACTTGATTGTCATTTACAACCTCTTCCATATTATTAGTTTGCTCTTTTAATATTTCAGATACATTTCTTTTTGTCTCATTTGCAGCTGCATGAAAATCCTCTACACTTGCACCTATTGTTACAAATCCAAATCCTCTTTTACTTTTACCATATTTACCTGTATAGTATGGTATAGAGGCTGCTGTTGTTAATTTCCACACCCCACTCCAGTTTATTACAAACGATCCATATCCACCGTTTTGTGTTATTTGCATCCACCCCTCACATTGAGGTGCAAAATTTAAATATCTACAATCAAGTCCAACATTACCATCTTCTTTTAATTGTTTAAGATTTGGTTTTTTTGTTAAACTTTGATTTTCAAATAAAGGATAATTTTTTAAGAATTCATTTATATCTTGATTTGAAGCATAATATTTATCTGCAACATCTGAACTTAACCAAGGCATTACTCTTTGTCCAGTATTTTTATCATAACCTACAATTGAATAATCCCTTGGATGAGAAATACTTTTACCCTCATAATCCCACATAAAAGCATAATTTCCTAATGTAGCATCAGAAATATTTTGTTTTACTTGAAGACTTGTTGGATTTATAGTATCTGTAAATTCTCTAATATGTTTATGATCTAAGGCCATTGATACGTAACCAACTTTTTCTCCATTTTTAAAAACTGGCGTAACAAATCTAACTAGTGCTTCAAATCTTTTACCTAATGGATTTTCAATCCCTGCATAACCATATTTTTGTGGTTCAAAAGCAATTCCAGCTTTTGTTGCTTTATCTTTTGTAAAAGTTCCAATTATTTTTGATCCTACATATTCACCAATTACATCTGAAACATAAATCTCACCATTTTTTAATTTTGATATTTCATTAAAGTAAGTTTCTGAATTTATATAGGTATTATTTTTATTTGAAACATCAAGTTTTTCTTCATTTATAGAAGAAATCTTATATTTCTCTTTTCCATTAAGATCAAAAAAAGTAACTTCTTTATAGATTGGTATCTCTTTTTTTAAGAACTCAACAGGCTCAATTGTATTAAACTCTTTTTGATTATCAACAAGATTTGCTTTTTGTTGTATAGGCTCTTTTTTATCTACTTCCTCATTTGTTTTATAACTATTACTTACTTCATCATAATAATAGTTTCCATGTAAAATTATATTTTTATTTTTTGAATCAAAAAAGTTTTTTAATACCTTATCAGTTAAATCTAACTTTGACAAAAATAAAATATCCCTATCTCTTTCATACAAAAAATTAGCCACTTGGTTTGCTATTTCATAAGATACTTTTTCATAAGATTCTTGTGATTTTTTATCAAGATTTTTTATACTATCTTCTATTGAAGCATTAGCCGTATTTATAATTATCTCTTTACTTTGGTTGAACAAAAATTTTGTACTATTATTTAAATAACTATCTAATTTTAATACACCTTCATATGCCATATAAGCTATTAATAATAAAGGAAGCACTTTTATTAAAATAAAAATTATAATTAATTTAATTCTAATACTCATATTTTTCATTTAATTAACATCCTTGTATCTCTCTTTTATTTCAATAAATTCGTTTAAGTTATTTAAAAATACATCTATAATATTTGGATCAAAATGTTTTCCTTTTTCTTCTTTAAACAGTTCTAAAATCTTTTCTAAAGGCCAAGCTTTTTTATATACTCGATCACTTCCCAAGGCATCAAAAACATCTGCAACGGCTGTAATTCTGCCAAAAATATGTATCTCTTCACCTTTTAATCCAAGTGGATAACCTGAACCATCCCATTTTTCATGGTGAGAATAAGAAACAATAGCAGCAGACTGTAGAATATCTCTTTTTGAAGTTTTTAAAATATCATAACCAATTTGAGCGTGGGTTTTCATTATTTCCCATTCATCTGGGTCTAATTTCCCATTTTTATTTAAAATAGAATCTGGAATTCCAACTTTTCCAATGTCATGCATAGGAGAAGCCATAAATAATTTATTTATGTCCTTATCTTCTAATCCAATTTTATGTGCAATTAATTTTGAATACTCTGCAACTCTTTTTACATGTTGTCCTGTTTCAGAGCTTCTACACTCTCCAATTTCACCTAGTTTATAAATAATTTCTCTTTGTGTATCATCAAGCTCTTTGTAAAGATTTTCTATATCAGTAATATCATGGTGAATTCCCATATATTCAACTACTTTACCATTTTTATCTTTTAATGGATAAATTGTAACATCGCAATAAAATACTTCTGCATATTTGTTAAAATTTGAAATTGTTCCTTTCCAAATATTTTCACCAAAGATTTCATCTAGATTTTGTATTTCTTCCTCTTGTGTTAAATTATTATATTTTAAAAAAGAGTAAGGTTTTCCTAATAATTCATCTTGTGTATAACCACTTATTTTATAAAATGCTTCATTTGCATAGATAATATTTCTATTTAAATCTGTTCTTAATATAATATTACTCTCATTTATTGCTTCTTTATAAGCATTAACTATTCTAATTGATTCTGTTAAATTAAAAGCACTTTTTTGTGTTTGTGTTTTAAAATACTCTTTTGTTTTTTCCAAATCTGTAATATCATTTGATAAAGAAATAAACTCTATAATATTTTCATCTAAGTCCAATATTGGTTTAATAATCGTATCAATAAAATAAACTTCACCATTTTTAGAGAAATTTTTTAACCTACCCTGCCATAATTTTTTCTCAATATTTATTTTTTTCAATATATTTTGAAAAATATCTTTATTTATTTCAGAGTGAATAATTTTACTATGAGAATAACCTATTAATTCATCTTTTGAATAACCAGTAATTTTTTCAAAAGGTTCATTTACGTAAGTAATTATTCCATTAATATCTGTTTTAGAGATAATTGAACGTTCATCAATAATATCTTTGTATTGTTTTAAAGAATTATACATTTGCTTATTTTCATTCTCTAAATTTATATTTTTTGATATATTTGATAACTCTTCACTAAGAAAGAAAAGATTTAGAGGTTTTGTTAAATAACTTGTTACATTTAATTTAATAGCTTCAAATAAATAATCCGCATCATTAAAAGCAGTAATAATTATAATAGGAATAGTTGGATTAATCTGTTTGATTAGTTTAATCATTTTTGTGCCTGTCATTATAGGCATTTGAATATCTGTAATAATTAAATCGGGTTGATGCTTTTCAAAAAGTTCAAAACCTTCAAGTCCATTTCTTGCAACATATAATTCAGAAACTTTGTTTTTTAAAAAATATTCTAACTCTTCTCTTGTATTATCATCATCTTCAACATATAAAAGATTTAATTTTTTTAAATATTTGAAAAAATCTTTATCCTCACTCATTTAGTTTCCTCTATAATAGGTATTTTAATAGTGAATTTTGCTCCTTCACTAGCATTCTCAAATTCTAATTTACCTTGCATATTCTCTTCAATAATAATTTTAGAGATAAAAAGTCCTAAACCAGAAGCTTTTTTATATGATTTAGTAGTAAAATATGGTTCAAAGATATGATCAATCATATTTGAAGATACTCCACCTGCATTATCAAGAATAAATACATAAGCAAACTCTTGATCTTTTTTTATACTAACAAAAACTTTTTTAGGAGTAATGTTCTTTTCAATCAGTGCATCTTTAGCATTTTGAAGTATATTAAAAATAACTTGTGAAAACTCTGTTGGAAAACCAAATAAACTAATTGATTTACTAAAATTATAATCGATTTTTATATTATGACTCATAAAGGTCTCTTCTAACATGCCTAAAGATTCCATTACAACTTCATCTAAATAAAACTCTTTTTTTACTTCATTTGGTTTAATGAAATCTTTTAATTCTTCATTTTTTAAATGCATTTCATTAATAATTCTGTGAAGTTGTTCCATTGATTTATTTACAAGTTCATTTTTAAAATTTATTTGTTTATGAATTGTATTAATATTTTGTAAAATAAAATTCAAACTTGAAATCGATTCTTCACACTCATTAATCATGTTTATTGAAATTTTTCCAATTCCTGCCAATCTTGATTGATGAACTAATAGTTCTTCTTTTTTCTCTCTGTTAAAAGTTTCTATTGTTAATTTTTCTTGTAAATTATCTGCTAACTCTTTTTGTTCTTTATATTTTTCTTGTAAAGCTGTATTTACTAATTCTAATTCAAAAGATTTCTGATGAGTGATATTTTTCATATCATTATTTGATTTTTCAAACTCTTCTTGATTATTTTTTAAATTTAAAACTATTGGCAAAACTATAATTTTTGAGACTAAAAAAGAGATAATAATTGAAGATAAAATCAAAATAATAGCTAAATAAAAAAACTCTTTTTCAAAAGCCATTGGAGTTAATTGTGAATATAATAAAAGGCCAATTAATGATATTATAAAATTTAATATAAACACTCTTCTAAATATTCTAGACATTATAATTATCCTTTAAATTAATATTTTGATAAAAGTATATAATAAAAATTTTGCTCATTTTTTTCCTATGTAATATTATTACTGCTCAATTATAACTTATATTTGTAAAAATAATATTTGATTGAAAGTAATTAAGAGAGG